>JASFOL010000142.1:0-4976 GCA_050116545.1 bacterium
GAGGACTCGCTCTCAAAGGCGATCGACCCGGCCTGGGTGGGCAAGTACATGTGTGATGGAAGCGTGGCCTGGGCGAATGTGCCGGCTTCCTGGGCCGGAAGGCTGGACGGGCTGGCAGGTGAACCGCTGGGAAGCGATATCTGCAAGGACCTTCCGGCGAAGGACCTGGATGCCAGGATGATATCCTATCCCTGGGACCTCGTACGGTTCAATGGCGAGGAAATCGAGCGCGACTTCGCCAGGCTGGGCGGCGCGGCGATCGAAGCGGACATTCCCGAAGGCGTTCACCTGGTCAATCAAGAGGCGATTCGCCTGGGGCGCGGCGTGAGCCTCGGCCCGGGCGTGGTGATTGACGCTTCCCTGGGGCCCGTGCTGATAGACGGGGGGGTCGAGGTGATGGCCAATGCCTCGCTGGCCGGACCGCTCTCAATCGGCAGGGCAAGCATCATAAAGATGGGAGCCAGGATCTATGGCGAGACCACAATAGGCCCCGTCTGCAAAGTCGGAGGTGAAGTGGGAGAGAGCATAATACACGGTTACTCCAATAAGCAGCATGGCGGCTTCGTCGGCCACTCCTATCTGGGCGAGTGGGTCAATATCGGCGCCGGCACAGACACCAGCGACATGAAGAACAATTACTCCACGGTCAGGCTCTCGGTGGGGGGTGAGTCCGTGGACTCGGGCGGAGCCTTCGTCGGGCTCTTCATGGGCGATCACTCCAAGTGCGGGATCGGCACCACCTTCAACACGGGCTCCATCGCGGGCGCATGCTGCAATATCTTCGGCGCGGGTTTCCCGCCGAAATACATCCCCTCCTTCTCCTGGGGTGGAAGCGCCGGCTTCAGCGAGCATGAGTTGGAGAAGGCGATCGAGACGGCGCGGACCGCGATGGCGCGGCGCGACAGGAAATTGGACAGTGCGGGTGAGAACATCCTGCGAGAGGTTTTTGAAATCACGCGGGAAGAGCGGCTCGCGTTTTTCGGTATATGATTCTGGACTATTGCCAGTATGATTGGTTCTGGTGTGGTTGCCCCTGAACGGAGCGCGGATGGATAAGTGTCCGGACTGCGGAAGCGAAATACCGCATGATCACAATCAATGTCCGGAGTGCGGACTGACGATCTCGCAGGGCGATTCCACATTCATATCGGATAATACGCTGATCGGCCCCCGGCCCGATGGAGGCGCCGGCGACGATTCCCTTCCCAACGGTCACGTCATGGCCGAACGCTACGAGATTCTATCGGTCCTCGGCAAGGGCGGAATGGGCTGGGTCTACAAGGCCAAGGACCGCGAGATCGATCGCATCGTGGCGCTCAAGACCATCAGGGCGGAGTTTGCCCGGGATGAGACCATCATTCAGCGCTTCAAGGATGAGATCATCCTCGCCCGCAAGGTCACCCACAAGAATGTCCTGAGGATTTTCGACATCGGCGACGCCGAGGGCATGAAGTTCATCTCGATGCCTTTTGTTGACGGGACAGATCTCAAGTCGGTCATCCAGGAGCAGGGCGCGCTGGGCGTGGACGATACCCTGAACATCGGGGCCCAGGTCCTGCAGGCCCTGAAGGCGGCGCATGATGCCGGGGTGATCCACAGGGATCTCAAACCCCAGAACATAATGATCGACAAGGACGGCACGGTCTGTGTCGCCGATTTCGGAATCGCCAAGAGCGCCGACGCCGGTTCTCTCACGATGACCGGCCAGATCATCGGTACACCCGAATACATGTCGCCGGAGCAGGCCGAGGGCAAGGAAGTCACCTTCGGCAGCGACATTTACTCATTCGGCCTGGTGCTCTATGAGATGCTCACGGGAGATGTCCCGTTCAAGGCGGAGAGCATTATATCCACCCTGATGCTCAGGCTCCGTGAACCGCCGCCGCCGCCGTCAACAGTGAACAGCAAGGTGCCCAAGTGGCTCGACATGATGGTTATGAAAGCGCTTGAGCCCTCGGTCGCCGATCGCTACCAGAGCGCCGATGAGATCCTGGCCGATATCGAGCGCCAGACCGTGACGCGCAAATTCAAGTTCAAGCGCTGGATGTTCGCGGCGGCAGGCGCGGTTGTGGTCGCCGCCGTGATCGGCTTCGTGTTCTGGGGGAGAAGCCCCAAGCTGGTGATGGAGGGGGACAGGACTTATCTGGCTGTGCTTCCCTTCGAGAATTCCCGGGAGGAAGCCGATCTTGACTGGCTGAGCTCGGGTATTCCTGAAAACCTGACGGCCGATCTCGCCCAGTCCAAGTTCTTCCGACTGATGAGCCCGGAGCGCCTCAGGCAGGTGGCCGCCGAGATCGGGAAAGACATCTCGGAAATCGGGACGCCCGATGCCCTGAATCTCCTGGCACGAGCCACCGACCTGGACGCGGTGGTGACGGGCAGCTTCTTCCCCGCCGGTGACAAGATCAGGGTCACCATGAACATCCAGAACCCCGCCGACCAGGAGATCATAGGAACGACCAAGGTGGATGCCGATGAGGACGGTATCCTCGACATGATCGACCAGCTCACCACGGATACCAAGAACATCTTCCATCTCACCCAGAAGGAGATCGATGAGGACATGGACCGCGCGGTCGGGCTGCAGCGTACCAGCTCGGTGAAGGCGGCCAGCGAGTTCACCAAAGGGCTGGAGCACTCATATATGGGCGCCTATCTGGACGCGGCCAAGTCCTTTGAAGCCGCGATCGAAGCCGACAAGGACTTCGCGATGGCCTATGCGATGGCCAGCGAGTCCTACAGGAACCTGGGCCATGACGCCAAGGCGGAGAGCCTGGCCCTGATCGCGGTGGACAAGGTGATGCGCTTCATAGACAGGGTTCCGCCTTCGGACCGGACCTTCATCATGGCCAACCTCGCCGACATCACCAATAACCCCGAACAGGCCATAGAATCATATGCCGAATTCGTCGAGAATTATCCTGACGATCCCGAAGGCTACTACAAGCTCGCGCTGGCGTATGAGACCATAAGCGAGTGGGAGCCTGCCGCCGAAAACCTGCGGGAATCTCTGCGCAGGGATCCCAAGTACGGGTCGGCCCGCTTCGAGCTGGGCAAGGTTCTGATAAGAATGAACAATCTCGATGATGCCCTTCCCGAGCTGGAGGCCGCGCTGGAGTTCTACCGGAATATCGGAAACCGCGAGGGCGAGGCGGCGGTCCTGAATGCCCTCGGCGTGCTGCACCGGCGCCAGCATCAGTATGACCTGGCGATCGACCAGTTCGAGGCCTCAATCGCGATCAAGGAGGAACTGGGAGATACGCGGGGCATAGCCGCCAGCCTGGGCAATATGGGGACGGTCTATGAGATCATGGGCGAGCGCGAGAAGGCCCTCGAGGTGCTCGAGCGTTCGCTTGAGATAAGGCGGCAGATCGGGGACAAGAGCGGCATCTCCACGGCGCTGATCAAGATCGGGCACATCTATCAGTTTGCCGGCAAATACGAGCAGGCTCTCAACTACCTCGAGGAGAGCTATGAGATAAGAAAGGTCCTGGGCGCCAAGCACCTGATGGCCTCATCGCTCTCCGATATGGGCACCGTCTACTCGATCATGGGCGACTATGAGCATGCGCTGGAGATGGATACCCGCGCGCTGGAGCTCAGGCGTGAGATCGGCGATACCCGCAATGAAGCCAGTATCCTGAGGAACATGGCTGAGACCCTTATGATCAGGGGGCGCTATGAAGAGGCGTCCGCAAATCTGCGGCAGGCCCTCGCCATACACCGGGAGCTGGATGATACCAGGCATCTCGCCCGGGACTATCAGGCCCTCGGCATACATTGCCTGGGCAGGGGCAGGGTGGATAGCGCGCTCTATTATCTGAACCTGGCCCTCTCGGCACAGGAATCCCTGGACGAGAAGCCCGCGATCACCACCACCAGGAGTTTCATGGGCGAGGCCTATCTTTACAAGAGCGACTACAAGCAGGCGCTCGAGAATCTGGAGGAGGCCTCTGTGCTCGCCTCCTCGATCTCGGAGATTGATGCCAAGGTCGATGTCTTGCTGACCAAGTCCCTGGTCTGCGATGACCTCGGGTATGAGGCGGGATGCGATTCCATCTATCGTGAGCTCTCGGTTCTTGACAGGGAAGAGCTGAGCTATCTGACCCGATGCCAGCTCAAGCTCCTCGAGGCCAGGCGGCACCGGGCGGCCGGCAGGCCGGCAGAGGGAATTGCTGCCGCCCGGGAGGTGATCAAGATGGCGGGCAGCGGTTTCCCCAGGTGTGCGGTCGACGCCATGCTGGTTTCCGCCGATATCCACATGTCCGAAGAGGACTATGCCGGGGCCCACGAAGTCCTGGATGATGCCATCGCCAGCTCGCGCGAGCATTCCTTCCGCGACGCCGAGGCCATGGCGCTCTGGATGTCGGCCGCCGTCGCGTCGGCTGAAGGCCAGGATATCGGGGGAGCCGCGCTGTGCCAGGAGGCCGCGGCGATCCTCACCGCCCGTGGTCTTTCGGTCTATGATTGCTATACGGTGTGCGCCGGCGTGGCCGAGTCCGCGGGTGACGAAGAGGACGAGATCGAGTATCTCACCAGGGCCCTGGATGAGGCCTCGTCTGTCTACCAGGAGAAGTGCCCTCCCCGCCTGCGGCACTATTACCTCATGGCAAAGCATATTCCCGAGAATGTGAGCCGGGTAGAAGTCCTGCTCACCGGGGCCGGCAGGGCCGCGGAGGCGATGGGCTACCGGTCAAGATTCCCGCTGCAATGATGGGGCAGGCAGTTGCTTCCCGCTCTGCACGAATCTGCACAGGGCCCCTTTAGTTTCCCGCAAGGACCGTAAATAACTTGAAACAGTTACCTTTTTATGGTATTCTGGAAGCCTAAGTTGGACGAATGCAAGCTGCACGAGAGCATGACTTTGACTGGAGGTTTCGGAAATGAAGGGTATATTTGTATTTGCCTTGCTGGCCTTGCTTGTGTTCACAGCGGCGGCCAATGCTGATTTTGTCCAGGTGGGAAGCATCGGCACA
>JASFOL010000143.1:0-4970 GCA_050116545.1 bacterium
GAAGTTATCATCGGTCAGGATCATCTCGCTGGCTTCCCTGGCCACATCGGTGCCGGTGATGCCCATCGCGATCCCGATATCTGCCTTCTTGAGCGCCGGGGCGTCGTTGACGCCGTCACCGGTCATGGCGACCACTTGGCCCCCGGCCTTGAGAGCTTCCACTATCCTGAGCTTGTGATCGGGGTTTACACGAGCGAAGATGGCCACGTCCTTCACCAGGTCCCGCAGCGTTTCATCACTCATGTCATGAAGCTCGGCCCCCGCCACCGAGACGCCCTCGATCCCCAGCTCGCGCCCGATGGCTTCGGACGTGGTCTTCATGTCTCCCGTGACCATGATCACCCGAATGCCCGCCTCGGCGCATCTGGCTATGGCGTCCCGGACCTCGGCTCTCGGCGGATCTCTCATGGCCTGGAGGCCCACAAAGACCAGGCCTTCTTCCCAGGTATCCCTGGGCTCGCCCTCATTGAGCTCCTTGTAGGCGAAACCCAGCACCCGGAGCGCGTTTCCGGCATATTCCTCGTTCTTCGAGGCAATCGCGTCCCGGCCGGCCCGGGTGAGCCCTGAGACCTTCCCGTCACTCCAGAGCCTGTCGCACCTATCCAGCAGGAGGTCCGGAGCGCCCTTCACATAGGCCATACGCTCACCGTCGACCTGGTGCACGGTTGTCATCAGCTTCCGTTCGGAATCGAAGGGGAGCTCATCGATCCTGGGCGAGATCTCCTCCGCCTCCGCCTTGTCGATCCCGGCTTTTAGGGCCGAGACGATCAGGCAGCCCTCGGTGGGATCCCCAACCACGCTCCAGGTATCACGGTCAAGCCTGGCATCATTGTTGAGGGCACCGATCCTGAGGAGGAGGTCGAGCCCGGCAGGATCCTCGGAGAATCCCCCTTCGGGCTTATAACCCGAGCCCTCCACCCGCACATCGGAGCCATTGACGAAGAGATGTCTCACCGTCATTTCGTTCAGGGTCAGGGTCCCGGTCTTGTCGGTGCATATCACCGTGGCGCATCCAAGGGTCTCCACGCTTGGCAGCCTTCTCACCAGGGCGTTCCGGGCGACCATGCGCCTGACACCGAGGGAGAGCGAGATGGTGACTACGGCGGGCAGGCCCTCGGGTATGGCCGCAACCGCGAGCGCGACGGCCGTGAAGAAGATATCGACTATGCTTGTGTCATAGAGGAAGATCCCGGTCAGGAAGACCACGCCGCAAACCGCCAGCGTCACGAGCCCCAGCCATTTGCCTAGCCCCGCCAGCTGCCCCTGAAGGGGCGTCTGCTCTATCCCGGTTGATTGGATTAGATCGGCGATCCGGCCGATCTCGGTCTTCATGCCCGTGGCGCAAACCAGGGCCTTTCCCCTGCCCCTCGTGACCACGGTGCCGGAGAAGACCATGTTCCGCATCTCGGCGATCGGCGTCCGGCCGCCTACCCTCTCTGCGAGCGCGCCGGCATCCTTGACCACGGGCGTGGACTCGCCCGTCAGGGCCGATTCCTGGGTTTCCAGCTCGAACTCCTCCAGGATGCGCGAGTCCGCTGGGATCTTATCCCCGGTATCCAGGAGCACTATGTCTCCCGGCACCACCTCGCCGGCGTCTATCTCGACCTCGCTTCCGTCCCTCAAGACCGCGGCCTTGAGGCCGGCCATTTTCTGGAGGGCCTCGATGGCCTTCTCGGCGCGGAACTCCTGAAAGAAACCGAGGGCCGCATTGAGGACGAGGATGATGCCGATCACGAGGGCGTCTACAGCATCGCCGACCACCAGCGAGACCACGACGGCTCCCACGAGGATCCATATGACCGGGGAGTTGAACTGGGCAAGGAGCTTGCGAAGCCAGTGTTCGCCGGCCGCCTTCCGTAGTTCATTGCGGCCATACTCGGCCAGCCTCCTGCGGGCCTCCCCGCTTCCAAGACCGTTCGCAGACGAGCCCAGGTCACGGAACAGATCCTCAACTGGGCGTGCGGAGGGCTCAGAAAGTGTCGGGCGTTCAGAAGCGGACCCGGAGGCAGGGGGTTCGCTCAAGGCGCTCAGACCCCGGCCTCCTTGAGTGCCGTCAGGACCCTCTCGGGGGTGAAAGGCAGATCACGCATTCTCACACCGGTCGCATCGAAAATCGCATTGGCGATGGCAGGGGCAACAGGGTCAACCGGGGCCTCACCCACACTTTTGACGCCGAAAGGATGCGTGGGTTCATCGGTCTCAACGATGATGGCCTTGATGTCGGGAAGATCGAGCGAAGTGGGCACCTTATAGTCCATCAGCGAGGCATTGGTCATCCGGCCGTCTTCGGAGAAGCGCATCTCCTCGGAGAGGGCATAGCCGGCGGCCATCGAAACCGAGCCTATGATCTGGCCCTCGGCCAGGGTGGGGTTGATCACCCGGCCCAGGTCGATGGCCGATGAGATGTCGAGGAGCTTCACCATGCCCGTATCCAGGTCCACCTCCACCTCCACCACGCAGGCCACGAATGGCGGCGGACACTCAAGGGTGAGGAAGGATGCCGACTCGACGATCTGCTGCTTGGTCTCCCCGTAAAAGGACTTGAGCGCCGCCTCTTTCATGTGCAAGCGCTTGCCCGAGAGGGATATGAAGGCCCCGTCTTTGAAGTCCAGCTTGCCGGGGTCTTCGCCCATCAATTCCCCCGCGACCTCCTGAAGCCTCTTCTTTACCTTCTCGGCGGCCTTGACCACCGCCATCCCTGAAACATAGGTGGTGCTGGAGCCGTAAGCCCCCACGTCGAAGGGGGTATAGTCGGTGTCGGAGGAATAGACCACGATGTCATCGAGCGAAACGCCAAGGACCTCCGCGGCCATCTGGGCCAGGATGGTATCGCTTCCGGTCCCCAGGTCGGTGGCGCCAACCAGCAGGTTAAAGGAGCAGTCCTCATTGACCTTGATGGTCGCGCCTCCCATGTCCTCGCCCGGTATCGCGGTTCCGTGCATGCAAAGGGCCATTCCCCTGCCCCGCTTCAACCTCCTGAAAGGACCGGGGCGGGCCTCACTCCTGGTATCCGGCACGGCGGCGATCGCCTGTTCGATACAGCGGTCCATGCCGCATGAGCGGATGATCCGCTTGAAGCCTTCCTTGCCCTCGCCGAGTTTGGGGGCTATGGGGTCTTCCTCGCCCTCGCCTATCATGTTTTTCTTCCGCAGCTCGAGCGGGTCCATGCCCATGGCCAGCGCGATCTCGTCCATATGGGACTCCAGGGCGAAGTAGCCCTGGGGCGCGCCGTATCCCCGCATGGCGCCGCCGACGGGGAGATTGGTGTAGGCAACATCCGCAACGAACTTCACATTGGGTGACTTATAGAGGGGCAGCGACTTGCTTCCCGTATTGGACTGAACGGTCAGGCCATGGCTGCCATAGGCCCCGCTATTGGCCATCACCCTCATCTCATTCGCCACGATGGTGCCGTCCGCCTTGAGCCCGGTCTTCATGGTGAGATACTGGGGGTGCCGGGTCCGCGAGCAGTAGAACTCCTCGTCGCGCTTGAGCTCCATCGCCACCGGCCTTCCGGTCTTGAGACTGATATGCGCGCACACGTCCTCCAGCACGATCTCCTGCTTGCCGCCGAAACCGCCGCCTATCCTGGGCTTGATCACCCGTACTCTCGAGATGGGCACCTGATTGACCCGCGCGATGATCCGCCGGGCATGGAAAGGCACCTGGGTGGCCGTCACAACCACGAGCCGGCGCTGATCGTCGAGATATGAATAGCAGACATGGGGTTCCATCGTTACATGCTGCACATAGTGCACGGAATAGGAGTGCTCGAAGACGTGGTCGGCCTCCTTGAAGCCCTTCTCGATATCCCCGATCTCCACGTCTATCCGCGCGACCAGGTTTCTCTTCGCGTTCTCGATCCCCGATGCGTCGGGGTCGTCATGAAGAAGCGGCGCACCCTCGGAAAGGGCCTCTCGCGGGTCGAAGACCGCAGGGAGGATCTCGTATTCCACCTCGAGCATCTCGCACCCGGCCTCGGCGGAGGTTTCATCCTCGGCCACCACCACGGCAACCCGGTCTCCGACATGGCGCACTCTGCTGTCGAGCATATAGGCGTCATAGGGCGACGGCTCGGGGTAGTTCTGTCCGGCTGTCGTGAAGGGAATCCTGGGAACATCCTCGTGCGTGAGCACCATCAGCACACCCGGCACCTCGAGCGCCCGGTCCTTCACCACCCTCTTGATGACGGCGTGGGCATGCGGGCTCCTCAAGATCTTGGCATAGAGGGCACCTTCTGGCACCATGTCCATGGTGTAATGGGGAGCGCCTGTCACCAGGGCCTCGGCGTCCACCTTCCTGAGGCGCTTGGACACCACCCTGCGCTCGGCCTTCCGTGTTCCGGCCATCAGAAGCTCGTTCTCTCCGGTGCTTGTGGGCTTGCCGCTCATGCCGCTCCCTCTTCCCTTATCCGCCGGGCCGCGTCCACGATGGCGTCCACCACTTTCACATAGCCCGAGCACCTGCAGATGTTTCCCGCTATGGCCTCGCGAACCTCGGCCCTGGTGGGATCGGGATTGGTTTTGAGGAAGGCCGCGGCCGTCATCACCATGCCCGGCGTGCAGAACCCGCACTGGGGCGCACCTGCGTCCATGAAGGCCTCCTGGACCGCATGGAGCTTCCCATCCTCCGCCAGGCCCTCGGCCGTCTGAATCGTGGCGCCGTCGGCCTGCGCGGCCAGCATGATGCAAGAGGCCACGGGCCGGCCGTTCAAGAGCACGGTGCAGGCCCCGCAGTTTCCGGTCTCGCACGCCTTCTTCGGACCCTTGTAGCCCAGCCACCTCAAGAGATCCAGCAAGGTCTCCCCCGCATCGATCTCCACTATGTGGTCGGTGCCGTTTATACAGATCCTAATCTCCAATGCCCACTCCTATGTCATTTATGGCTTCGGCTATCGCACGGGCCGACAGGACCTCGATCAGATGCCTGCGATATTCCGGGGAAGCCTTCGAGTCGGATTTTGGCTTCAC
>JASFOL010000144.1:0-4948 GCA_050116545.1 bacterium
CCTGCCTGATCGGCGTGACCGTCACCTGCCTGATCGCCGTGATCATGACCTTCATTGGACGCTGCATCGTACTCATCGTGATCATCGTGGCCGTCGTGATCAGCCTGATCGCCGTGATCATGACCTTCATGGTCATCGTGCACGGCAGAGGCCTCAGGCATTATGTGGTCGTGGTCCATATCGGCATCCCCGCCACCACATCCCGCGGCAAGGGGCCAGACCGCGATAGCGACCATCGCCAGCAGCTTTAAGATTCGCGTAATCATCTTGCCTCCCTATTCGACTACATCGACAGCGTAGCCGGTCAATTCCTGAATGTCGGCCGCAAGCACGGCACGTTCCTCGGAGAGGTCCACGATTCTCATGTGGAGATCCAGAAGATGCGCGCGCGCCGCGAGCACATCGAGGATCCCGACCTTTCCCCTTATGTAGAAGTCATTGAGTGATTGGTGGATCAGCGTCGCCCTGTCGAGCACTTCGCCGGAGATCGCGTCCAGCTCAGTGCCCGTGACCTCAAATCTCGAGTGCAGGGCAGCGAGATCGGCGGCGCGCTCCAGGCGCGCCCGTCCGGCCTCGTGCTCCGCGGCGGTCCGCTGATGCTCTTTCTCCTGGATAGCGCCCTTCCGGCGGTCGAAGACGGGTAGCGAGAATGAAAGCCCGGCTTTGACGGCGTTCTCATCCAGCTCATTATTACGCAGATAGCCTGCGCTCAGCGCCACCTCGGGCGCACGCTCTGACCTCGCCTGCTTCCTCTCCGCCTCGGCCAGCATGCCCCTGGATTCCAGAATCTGAATGTCGGGGTGGTCTTCCAGGAGCGCGTCGAGCTGTCCGATCTCCGGGAGCGCCGGCTTCATCGACACCGATCCGACCAGCCGCTCATACTCAAAACTGCGGGCTCCCCACAGCTCGGAAAGTCTCAATTCAGCCTCGTAGAGGTCGCGGTTCAGGGCGGCCTTTTCCAGCAGGAACTCGTCCCGCTCCAGCCGGGCCCGCATCAGGTCGACCTCCATGGCCGCGCCGGCTTCGACCAGCCTCCGGACGGCGGCGATGCTGTGATCTGAGATTGCGATTGTCGAGTCGATCAGGGCAATCCTCTGATAGGCGCTCAAGACCTTCACGAAGCGCCTGCTCAACTCAGATTCCACTGAAATCAGCACGCTCTCGTACTCCAGGCCGGCGATTTCAGCCTCCCGGGCGGCGACGTCGATGGCCGCCCCTCTTCTTCCACCCGTCAACAGGGGCTGGGTGAGTACCACCTCGATCTCGGTCTCCCCGAAGTTCTCGGTATCGGCCTCGATTTCGGGATTGAGATAAGCCCCGGCCTGGCGGACTGCCGCTTCCGAAGCCGACCGGGTCTCCCGGAGAGCCTTCAAACCCTGATTGCTCTCCAGAACCATCCGTCTGGCCTCCTGGAAGCTCAGAGTCCGGGCACACGCCGGCAGGCCTGCCGCCAGGGCGGCAAGTACTGCCAGTACAATGATGCTGCATGCGTGGCTTCGCGCCATTTACACTGCTCCTTTCAGCCTTCAAATACGCTTGGAATAGGATCGAACCTGCCGGACAAAGGCGCCGGGCGAGTCACCGGCCCAATGCCGGCGAATCAAGGGGAATGCGGGGAATCTCAGATTAGAAGCACTACAGACTCAAGATGCTGAAGCGAAGAACAGCGGCCCGGCCGGGGGACGGCGGGCTCCGAAGAGACAGGCTCCACATCCTCGATCAGGAAGGACTCGGTATTCAAAGCCACTATGGGCCGCCAGCCATGCACATCTCCAAGGTTAAGACTCAAGGGGATATCGTAACATGCACCATGTTCATGCCCGATTCTGTCCAGCTGCCCACTGGAAGGCCGGCAGCAATTGGAGTCACCTGGGCCGGATGAATAGTCTGAAGCGCAGCGAGTCTTGACATGATGGGCAACTTCAACGGCCGTCCCATGGCCTTCAGCCGTGCACAACACCAGCGCATCGAGTGATGCCACTGATGCGGCAAGCACGAAGGGAATAAGTGCTATCGACATGATCTGTCTGCGATTTGCTCTCATCATTACATTTAGACGCTCTTCCCGTCGGATTGTTCCGTGTCCGGCGCTGAAAAGCAAACGTGTGAGCCTATTTCCTGGCCGATTTCTTCGCAGGCTTCTTCGACGACTTCCTGGCCACGGCACCCTTGCGCCTGACGGCTTTCTTGCGGCCGACCGCCTTGCGCGAACGGGCCCCCGCGACACCCCGGCCGGCGCTGACCTGGCCTGTGATCTCGCCTTTGATCAGGAGTTCCGGCGGCTCGATTGCGATCTTGGTGCCCGGCGGAACGCTCTTGGTCACCCAGACATTTCCACCGATGGTCGCTCCCTTGCCTATCACGGTATTGCCGCCGAGAACCGTCGCCCCCGCATAAATGGTGACATGGTCCTCCAATGTCGGATGCCGCCTGAGGCCACGGAGCAGATTGCCCCTGTCGTCCTTGGGAAAGCTGAGGGCTCCCAGCGTCACGCCCTGGTAGATCTTCACATGGTCGCCTATCACCGAGGTCTCGCCTATGACAACTCCCGTCCCGTGGTCTATGAAGAAGCTCTTGCCTATTTTGGCCCCGGGGTGAATATCGATGCCGGTTTCGGTGTGAGCGTACTCCGACATGATCCTTGGAAGCAAAGGAACTCCCTGGCAATAGAGCTCATGGGCAATGCGGTGCACCATTATGGCTCTCAGGCCGGGATAGCTGAAGATGATCTCGTCGAAGCTTTTGGCGGCCGGATCGCCGTCAAAAGCGGCCTGAACGTCACCTTCGAGCATCTTCCGGATATCGGGGATCTTTCGGACCAGCTTGACCGCCTGCTTCTCGCCCCGGGCCTTGCAGTTGTCGCAGAGCTTGTGAAGGCCCTCGCACTTATGCCTCAGGCTCTTGGCGATCTGGACAGCGAGGCTGTCGAACAGGCGCGACATGTGAACATGGAGATGAGACTCGAGCTCCCAGTCCGGTATGTTCTGCTTTCCGAAATAGCCTATGAACAGGACCTTCTGGAATATGTCTAAAATCTCCCTGGCCGACTCATCCGACGGCACCGCGTATTTGCTCGCGCATCTGAAGAATTCGCTCTTCCGGCACAATCCGGCCAGTTTCCTCGAAATCGAACCAATCTCCCGCTTATGTTCCAACGCTCACACCCCCTGAGAGCGATCCGTGCTGCTCACTCCACACAGACTCACCGTTCCGCACGATGTCACTCCGCATTATGATAATCACTCAGTCTGGCTTTCCTCTTCGTTCAGGCCTTGAATGCTCCGGCGGGTTCTCTCCTGCCTCTCCTGCCTCTCCTGCCCTTCCGGCCGTTCCCGCTCTACCCTAGTGTCGACAGCGGGGAGCAGCTCCTCAAGCAATCTGATGGAGTGCCTCTCCCGGCTGACCAGAGCCCTCACAAGCAGCCTCGCGCCCATACGCTTCTCCGGCGTGTCGTCCACAAGCACCCAGCCCCAGGGAGTCTCGAACACCGGCTCCCCCCTGCTCTTGAGCTCCTCGGCGAACCCTTGCCTCGCGGTGATGTCTATTATCATGTAGGGGCTTTGCCGGGCATAGGCCAGGGCTTGATCCGCCGTGGCCACATCGGCCGGAACCGGCTCCCAGAAGATTCTCCTCAGGTTCATGGCGTCGCTGGAGGTCTTCTGGATACCCATGTAGAGTTCCTCAACAAGCAAATAGTACTCGGGCTGGACATTCGAGCGAAGCTGCCGCAGGAAGGTGTACGCCTCTGACCGGTCATGCTGAAGCTGGCCGACCTGCGAGTCTATTCGCCACAGAAAGCCTGAATCAAGGTGCGGCTCTCCATCCCGCTCTGCCACCAGGGGACGGTCCGCAATGTCCCTTGAGAGAAGATCAAAGCCCTCGAGGCCGTACCCCGCCGTATGAGGGCCCGGCTCCCGCATGTAGGCTGCTTCCCCGGGATGCTTGCCATACTCGAGCCGTCCGCCCTTCATTATGTCGATGGCCGCGGCCAGAGCCGGCTTGTGCCTTCCGGCCCTGGCTTCGCCCTTGCCTATCCTGCTGCGCCCAAGCACGAAGACGGGATTGTCGGCCCAACCCGCCGGACTCGCGGTCGGCCCCTCCCAGGCATCGCCGAGAGGGACGCTGTCATACCCCGCGCTGCGGAAAGCTCCCTGGATGAGAACATAGCCCGTTCCAAGGTCATACCCGACAATGACGCAGAGCCCACTATATTCGCCGGCCCTGAGATCAGGGGCAATCAGGGGACGCCCGGCATCGATTTCCCGCTTGATCACGCTCATCACATATTCGCTGGAGCGCTTTGTGAGCCAACGGGCTTCCTCAAAACCCATCTGCTCCGCGGCCGTCTGCAGCACATCCACCGGAAAGAGGTCCCTGAGCGGCTCATACGCTTCTGTTGTATCATATACGAACTTGAAGGCTGCACCCGAGACTCCGGCCAGATTGGCATAGGTGTAGCCTGAACCCATGGCCTCAAAGCACGACCGGATTGCGTGTATGGCCATAGGGCCCGCATCGTGGTCTGGCCTGTATACCGGCACCCCGCCCAGCCGGTTGGCCGTTGCGCTGCTTCGATCATCCGGCTGCCCGAGGGAGTCCTGTACGGGCCAGAGACCGGCCAGCGCTGCGATCAGCCCCGTCAGAACAATCACCCTCAGCACTTGGGATTTCCTTTGATGCATCTCTTCTCCTCCTGAAGTTATGCCTATACCCTCATATTAAAGAAAATCTTGACAGGAATGCCACTCCTAATATACTCGACACGTGAAACAGATCAGACCGCCAGGAGAGGAGGTGTAGCAATGGCTGTAAGGCGTGCCAGGAAGAAGGCCACCAAGAAGAAAGTGACCAAGAAGAAGGCCACCAAGAAGAAAGTGACCAAGAAGAAGGCCACCAAGAGGAAAGTGACCAAGAAGAAGGCCACCAAGAGGAAAGTGACCAAGAAGAA
>JASFOL010000145.1:0-4935 GCA_050116545.1 bacterium
CGCCCAGGGCCTTGCCCAGGCTGGCGTCCTGATAGTACCTGGCGGCTATGCTCTCGAGGCTCTCGCCCTCGGAGATCATGTGGGTATAGCCTTCCTTGCCCGCGAAGATCCTGTAGGTCCGGGGTTTCTTCCCGCAGGATCCGGCAAGCAAGACAACCGCAAGTAAGGCCACCCCCAGCAAAATAGGTGACAGGCACCTATTTCCACTTCTTGGCTGTCGGCTCAGCGTCTTCACCTGAGGCTAGTCCTTTAGTGTATCCTTAAACGCATTCCTTGCTTCCTCTATGACATCATCTATTGAGACGTTCTGCTCGCGCGAAACCCGCAGGCAATCTTCATATTCCGGGGCACAGCGCTTTCTCGAGCCGAAGTTAAACACTTTGACCCTGACCTTGCCGAAGCGGGTCTCAACTTCGACGATCTCGCGGGAGAGCTTCAGCCGGTCGACCCCGGTCACCCTCAGGCCCGCGGTCGTTGTCCCCGAAAGAATAGCCCGCGTCAGGCCGGCGGCAACCGCCCGGTCGGCCAGGACGCTCAAGACAAAACCGGGCCGCCCCTTCTTCATCAGCACGGGTGTCACCCAGACATCCAGCGCGCCGGCTTTGAAGAGATCATCATAGATATGAGAGAAGTACTCCGGGTTCATGTCATCGATATTGGTCTCCAGGAGCGTGACGCGGTCAGACCTGATGCCGTCTTTCCCGGCAACAGCGCCCTCCCCGCCCACAGAGTCCTCCCCACCGATTGCGCCCATTGCGCGCGCGAGGGCATAGCCCGCATTTCGCTCTCCCACCAGAAGCCGCAACACATTGGGAATCTCATCGAGGTCCCGGGAGCCGGCGCCATAGCCGATTGCCTCCACCTTCATCTCCGGGATGGGACCGAAGGCCGATGCCGCGGCCTTGAGGATCGCCGCTCCGGTGGGTGTCGTCATCTCTCCGGAAATGGAACCGCCCCGCACCGGAAGACCTGCCGCGATCTCCATGGTGGCCGGCGCCGGAAGCGGAAGCGTGCCGTGCCGGCATTCGACAGAGCCCGTCCCCAGGGCAAGCGGGGAAGAGACCACGTCTTCTATCTGCAGACTCTCCAGGCCTATGAAGGCGCCCACCACGTCCACTATGGAATCCACCGCGCCCACCTCATGGAAGTGCACCTTTTCCTTTGGCATCCCGTGCACCCTGCTCTCGGCGTCGGCCAGAATGTCAAAGGCCCTCCTGGAGTTCTCCTTGACCGAATCGGACAAGTCGCTTTTCTCTATCATCCCATCGATATCTTTGTGGGTACGCTGGGGCTGGTCCTTGGGGAAACGGACCTCGACCGCAGTGGCACGGACCACCTTGCGGGTGACCTCCTTGACCTCTATCTCCAGGCCCTTGAGTCCCAGGCAGGCAATAGCGTCCAGCAATTCACCCTTGTCGAGGCCCAGGTCGAAGAGGCATCCCAGAATCATGTCGCCGCTTGCGCCGGCGAAGCAGTCGAAGTAGGCGGTCTTCATCGAGCATGCCCTTCCGGCAACAATTCACCGACACTCATTTTCCGTTTCAGCATCACTTTTCCCTCTTGGAATTGATAAGACTCGCGGCGACTCCCGCCCCGAAGCCATTGTCGATATTGACCACGGTGACTCCGGGGGCACACGAGTTCAGCATCGTAAGCAGCGATGCCAGCCCGTCGAAGCTCGCGCCATAGCCCACGCTCGTGGGAACCGCGATTATGGGACCTCCTACCAGGCCTCCCACCACGCTCGCCAGGGCCCCTTCCATTCCGGCCACCACCACGAGGACATTGGCGCGCTTGAGTCTCTCCAGGTGGCCGAAGAGCCTGTGGATGCCGGCGACACCAACATCATAGATCCGGTCCACCGGGTTACCCAGGAACTCGGCGGTCACCGCGGCTTCCTCGGCAATGGGTATGTCGGATGTGCCCGCGCTCACCACACCGATCCTCTTTCTGGAGCGCTTGCGATGCGGATTGGCCATGATGATCCGGGCCTTCTCATTGTAGGTGGCCTTTGGGACGGCCTTCTTGACCGCGGCAAAGGTCCCGGGATCGGCCCTTGTCGCCAGCAGGCGCTTGCTTCGCTTGTAGATCGCCTCCGCGATCTCGACCACCTGCTGGTCGGTCTTGCCCTGGCAGAAGATCACCTCGGATACACCGGTCCGGAGCTTCCGCCCCACGTCGATATTGGCGAACCCAAGCGATTCATATGTGGACGAGAGCCTGGATACCGCCTGATCTATGCTTATCTTGCCGCTCTTTAAGGACTTCAGAATGCGGATTATCTCACCGTTTTCCATCTTGCGCCTCACTTGAAGCCAGGTTCTCAGAGAGCCTGTCCAGCATCTCCACCACGGCCTGCCTGGTCCAGAGCCTGGATACCGCGGGCCTCAATGCTACCACACCGGGCAGGCCCTTTGTATACCACAAAAGGTGCTTGCGGAATCTCATCACCGCCGTGTCCTCGCCCAGCCGGGCGATCGCCAGGTCCACATGGTCCAGGACCACCCGGCGAATCTCGTCAAATCCCGGCGGGGTGAAGGGCTCTCCCTTGAAGTGGGCCTTTATGGCCGCGAAGATCCAGGGCCGGCCATAGACTCCTCTTCCGATCATTATGGCATCACAGTCTGTTGCCTGGAATGCCCGCTCCGCCCTTTCGGGAGAAGTGATGTCACCACTCAAGATAATAGGTATGCCCGAGTTGCGCTTTACTCTTGCCACCTCCTCCCAGGAGGAGACGCCCTTGAAGCCCTGCCTGTACGTGCGGCCGTGAACCGCGACCGCCTTCACGCCCGCTGACTCAAGCACTCCGACGACCTCGACGGCATTGATGCTCTCATCATCCCAGCCCAGCCTGATCTTGGCGGTGACCGGAAGGCCTGTCGCCCCCACCACAGCCGCGGCTATTCGCCCGACGGCCTCGGGCTTGCGCATCAGGGCGCAGCCCCCGCCGCGGTTTACGATCCGCCTGGCCGGGCAGGCGAAGTTGATGTCAATGAAATCGGGCCCAAGGCTTTCCACCTGGCTGGCAGAAGCCGCCATCCGTTCGGGGTCCCGGCCGAAGAGCTGTATCCCGATCGGATGCTCCTCGCCGGTGAACTTGAGAAGCTCCACGCTTCGCTCATTCTCCCGGGAAAGGCCCTCGGAGCTCACCATCTCGGTGTAGACCGCATCGGCCCCGAAGCGCTTGCATATGATGCGGAAGGCCGAGTCGGAGATCCCGGCAAGTGGGGCAAGAAACACGCTGCCGAGCTCGAGAGAACCAAGTTTCATAACTCGTGATCCGGAAAGTCCGATCTATGATCCGGGTTCGGCGCCCTAACCAACCGGGATCTCGCCCAGGTCGGTGGACGCGATGTGCTCCGCGACATCTCCAAGATGATCGAATGGATAATACGGGATGGCCTTCTCCTCACAGTAGCCCCTCAAGTCCCCCTTGGCGAAAACCATGTCCGCCTGCGCGGCCGCGCACCTGTCGGAGAGCCCGTCTCCCACGTAGATTATGAATTTGCCCTGCTTCCGGGCCTCCTCGACATGAGCCGACTTGCAGTTGCCGCAGCCGCCGCACTCGTCATTGTGATACGGGAATGTGAGACGCCAGTCGGAGCCTGAGACCTCGAGCCGGTTGGAGCGAAAGTCCGCATCTATACCGTGCTCCTCGAAGAAGGCAGAGATATAGTAATCCAGCCCATCGCTCACGATGGTCATCGGGATTCCCCTTCGCCTGCACTCGTCCCTCAGATGCATGAATCCTTCGTCTATGGGCTGCATGCCGGCATACTCCCTGAGGCTGGAGAGGTCGCCGGGATAGGCCGCGATCTCGCGCTTCAGGCACTCGGTGGAACTGATGAGTCCCTGCTTCCATTCCTGGACTGCTCGTGGAGCGTCATCGCCGGCAAAGGACGTAAAGAAGCTGTTGGAGATATCCACCGGGGATATCGTGCCGTCGAAGTCTATGAAGAGGGCGGCCGGCCTCATTACTCCGTCGTCTCGGAGAACGTGTCGACCGAGGCGAAGAGATCGGACAGGGTGCCCGCCCGGTTCACCAGGTCGATGGTCTTCCGGAGCTGTGAATCGCCTTCAATGGAGATAAGGTACGCCGCATCATTGCCCCAGACCTTTCTCGCTATCTCGGAGCGTAGCATGATGTCGATATAGTCCTCACCCTCGGCGAACTCGTCGTCGGTGTACTCGAAATCCTTCTCATCCAGGAATTCCTTGAAGTCCTCCAGGAAGTCAGGATCGCTGCCGAAGTCCTTCGGAACATCGGGTCGCTCGGCGACATAGCCGACCGCGTACTCAAAGAGCAGGCCCTCCCTGGCGACCTTACTCGCGATCTCCGGCATGTCCTCGCGCGTTATCTTGATATCGGGATGAATTCCACCGCCGCCGTAGACCACGCGGCCCGAGGCGGTGAGGTACTCGCGCGTTGAATCGGCTTCGCTCGCATCCGTTAGGACATAAGCGGTCCGGTCATCGGGCTCCTCATACTTATTGATGCACCTTCCGCTCGGGGTATAGTACTTGGCGGTGGTGAGTTTGAGCGCATTGTCGCCTGGAAGCCTCATCACGCTCTGCACCGTGCCCTTGCCGAAAGTGGTAAGGCCGACCACCAGGCCTCGGTCAAGGTCCTGCACCGCGCCCGCCACGATCTCCGAGGCGCTTGCGCTTGAACCGTCCACCAGGATCACCAGGGGATAGTCCCCGCCGGCAGCCCTGCGTCCCGCCTTGTACTCGCGGTTCTGCTCGGGACGACGCCCCTTGGTGGATACGATCATCTGGCCTTCTCTGAGGAACTGCTCGGACACCTCAATCGCCTGGGTCAGGAGTCCGCCGGTATTTCGCCTCAGATCGATGATCAGCTTCTCCATGCCCTTGCCCTTGAGGTCATTCAGGGCCTCTCTGAGCTCCGCTCCGGTATCGTCCGAGAAAGCGGCG
>JASFOL010000146.1:0-4932 GCA_050116545.1 bacterium
AGGTCCTTGGAGTGGTGATCCCCGCGTTCGTGATAGCCCCGGTGTTGACGGTGCTTCACAAGGCCTATGGCATCGGCTCCACCGAATTGCCCGCACCCCAGGCCACGCTTTTTGCCAGCATCGCGCGGGCCATGTTCACCGAGGCCGAGATGCCCTGGAACATGGTGATGATCGGCGCGGTAATCGGCATCGCCCTGGTGGCCCTGGACGAATACCTGAGAAGCCGGGAGTCCGGCTTCCGGGCCCATGTGATGCCTGTGGCTGTTGGAATCTACCTGCCCCTGGGCCTCGCGGTTCCCATCCTGATTGGCGGCCTTGTCCAGAGGATTGTCAAGTCGACCACCCGGGGCAGGGGCGACCAGGAAGCGGCGGTGCATCGCGGCGTGCTCTTCAGCTCAGGGCTGATCGCGGGAGAGGCGATCATGGGGATTGTCGTGGCCCTGCTGATAGTCGGGGGCCTGACGCTTCCGGTTCCACTTCTCGAGGTGCTTCACCTGCCGACCGGCCTGTTCCAGAACTTTATCTCGGTCTTCTTGTTCATAGTAGTGATAATCACTTTGATCCTCGTGTCCTTGAGACGTGAAAGCAGCGGGAGGTAAGAAATGCAGGAGTTGAAAGATGCCGCCCGGGTTGCCCTGACCGATTGCGCAGGGGTCAAGCCGGGTGAGAACGTGGTTGTCGTGACCGATGAGCCCAAGCGCAAGATCGGCCTGGCTTTCTGGGAGGTCGCCTGCGATCTGGGCACGGAAGCCATCTTCTGCGAGATCGTCCCGCGAAAGAGCAATGGGGCCGAGCCTCCCCGGGCTGTGGCGGCGCTCCTCAGGGAATGCGACGTCTTCATGATTCCCACCTCGAAATCGATGACCCACACCGACGCCCGGCGGGCCTCGTGCAAGAACGGCGCAAGAGGGGCAACGCTTCCCAATATCACCGAGGACACCATGAAGCGCGCGCTCAAGGCCGACTATTCCAAGATTCAGAAGCGGACAAGCCAGGTCGCCGCTGCCATACAGGGGGCCAGGGAGGCCCGGGTGATCACGGCGCTCGGGACCGATATCACCTTCTCCATAGAAGGCAGGACATGCCTTGAGGACACCGGTATCATCACCGAGAAGGGCACCTCGACCAATCTGCCGGCAGGCGAAGCTTATCTGGCGCCGGTTGAGGGAACCGCCAGGGGCAGGATCGTGGCCGACGGCTCATGCGCCGGAGTGGGTATGATCAATGAACCCATCACGCTCGAGGTCGAGGACGGCTTCGCCACCAAGATCACGGGCGGCGACGAGGCCAGGACCCTGATCGAGTTGACCGAGCCCTTCGGACGCGACGGTCGCAATATCGCCGAGCTGGGGATCGGGACCAATGACAAGGCCCAGCTTATTGGCAGCGCGCTTGAGGATGAGAAGGTCATGGGAACCGTCCACATAGCGCTCGGGGATAATGTCTCGATGGGCGGCAATGTTTCGCTTCAGAGCCACCTGGACATGATAATCAAGGCCCCCACTCTATTGATCGACGGCAAGGAGATCATAAAGGACGGCCAGCTCCTCGCCTGATTCACAGGCCCGGGGCCGGACCCGCAAATCGTGAACCCGCCCGCAAATTCAAATTTGGGGTCAGGTACCGATTCTTGAATTCAAGAATCGGTACCTGACCCCTTTCTTGAATTTACGACTTAAGGTCCGGCCCTGCCATCTTTGACCCTATCATCTTCATCAGGGGGTCATCGATGAAGGCGACTTCCGACCCGGGCAGGCAACGGGCGAGTCTGCCCTTGAAGAGGCGCCTCACGATGGGGCTTGCGAACAGGCCGCCCGAGGCAAAGACCTTCACTCCCTTGCTGAACTTGAGATACTCCCTCACCTCGAGTAGGAGCGTGACAAGGTCACCGACCGCCGTTCTCACAAGTGTCTTCGCAGAGGTATCACCCTTCTCATAGGCCTCCAGGGCGATCCTGGCCAGGCCCGCCACCTCTCTCCTCTCGGGCGGCAGGAAGCGCGAGCGGATCTCCTCAGGCCTTATCCCGTAGCGATCACATATGAGATCAACCAGCAGATCCTCATTCATCCGTCCGTCCATAGTGGCCAGCGCGGCATAGAGGACGGCAAGACCCAGCGTTGAACCGCTCCCCGGATCAAGAAATGAGCCCTTGCCTCCTGACCGGCGGCTTATCCTCCTGACTCCCCGCTTTCCAAGCCCGAGGCAAATGCTTCCGGTTCCTGCAATCAGAACTATCCCGGTACTGTCGCCGATGCAGGCCTGTGCCAGCGCGCCCACATCGGTCATCACATTGAGGCTGAGCCTCGAGGCATAGCTCTTGAGAATCCGCCGGAGGATGCTCTTGCACCGTTTCATTGTCCGGGGATCACCGGCGCCGGCAATTCCGGCCACGACATCAAGCGGAGCCGGCCGGGACACCGGGTAGGGCCCGCCGGCGCCGGGATGGATCAGGCCGGCCTCATGCCTGCGGACCAGAAGCGGCACCAGGAGCTCTTTCATCCGCTCCTGGAAAAGGTCGAAACCGATATCATTGGGATTGAGGTCTTTGGGCAGGCCTCGTTCGGCTAAAGTGCCGCCCAGGGCCAGTGCCGCCCGCCCCCTGGACCCTCCGGTTTCAATCGCGAGAAGAGCTCCTGCGCCCCGCTGAGGTGTACCGGATCGCAGAGATCTACCGGTACGCTGAGTCTTACCGTCCCGCCGGGGTTTAGCGCGACGCATCGGAGTAGGGTCTTATGACGTCAGCGTACTTGACGGCATAGTCGCTGTTGAAGATGGAGAAACCCAGGGCCTGCTTGCCCGCAGTGATCGAGAGCTCTTCGGCGACCAGTGAGTCCGTGAAGCCCTCCAGATAAGGCCCCAGGCCCGCGAGCACCTTCCCGGCACCCACGAGATCCACATAGGAAGCCAGCCGCTTTTCGAACAGATCGGCACTCGTGGTGTAGATCATGGGAGCCACGAAGTCCACGTGCCCCTGCTTCACCCATTCCACCCCGTCCTGGAAATACTCGTTCTTCCCGGCATCGATCCGCTGCCAGACCGCCGCCGAAACCGTCACGCCCGACCTTGCTTTTCTGGCCGCGGCGCCCAGCCTGCCAACGAAATCGGTGAGATTCTGCCGCCTCCAGTCGGAGTATGGATAGTCCTCTTCAGTGATCCCGGCCTCCATAAGTTGCATCCGGTACAATGCCCTGCTGTCGGGATCATAGGAATAGGTCGAATCGGGGTATCTTATGTAATCCAGATGAAGTCCGTCCACCTGATAGCGGCCAACCAGGTCGGTTACGATCTTTTCCAGGTAGGCCTGCACCTCCTCATTGGACGGGCTCAGGAACACATAGGCGAATCTGGACTCGCCCTTCTTGCGCGACATCGGCGCGCCCGTCACGTCACGGGCCAGCCATTCGCGGTGGGCGTGATAGACGTGGAGCGGCTCAGTCCTGGGGGGAAGCACCTCGGTGTCGGTCACCGGCCAGGCCGGGAAGACATTGATCCAGGCATGAAGCTCCATCTTGCGTTTCCGCGCCTCTTCGATGGCTACTGCCAGCGGATCCCAGCCCGGGTCCTTTCCGAACTCCCCCGTCAGGAGCCTCGACCACGGCTCATAGGGTGAATCGTAGAGCACATCGCATGCGCCCCGCACCTGGAAGAAGACCGTATTGATGCCCAGAGCGTGCAGGTCGCCAAGAATCCCGGCCACATCCTCGGGAGACTTAAAGGCCCACCGGGTTACCCAGGCCGCCCTGACCTCCATAGGTCCAGCTTCGGGAGATCCGGATATTGCCGCTCCCGGCAGGATACCGGCAAGAAGTCCGGCGAGAACAATGAGGTGAATCATCCACTTCATAGGGGAATACCTACACCAGCCGCGTACGGCTTTGCAAGCTAATAACTGATTCCCGGGCCGGCGACGACTTCAGAAGCCAATGCAGATTCTCGGGCTGAAAGAAGGACCAGCCAGATATACCCGGGGGTGGAACGCAATGCCGAGGGACAAATAGAAAAGTTGGGTGGGGTCTGTTGTTTCGCGAGCTTGGCACGGAAGCTCGCTGGGACGCTCCTATCCAGCAATCGACCCCACCCATCCACAGGACCACAGGGGAAGGAGCTTGTCGCCTCGTGTAACCTTGACTTCTTGCTCCTCCCAATAATTTAGATGAGACCCGGTGTCAGAGGTTTCACCGGATTCTGACGTTTATTCAATTGACCGCTGTCCCGGCCTCATCTAATCTAACACCTCAGAGGAGATATGCAAATGGCTGAGATAAAGATCGGTGAGGTGATCAGGTTTTTCGCTGAACCCTCGGTCGCCGCGATGATAATCACCGAGGGCGTCCTCAAGACCGGGGATACCCTCCACTTCACAGGCCGCACCACCGACTTCAGTCTCGTGGTCCAATCGATGCAGGTTGACAATCAGCCTGTAGAGGAGGCCCGGACGGGCGACAGCGTCGGCATCAAGGTGCCGGAGCGGGTCCGCCCCGGAGATCTGGCCAGCATGGTGACCGCCGAGTAAACGGCTCCGGGCAAACCCTTTGCCACCCCTCAGACGGCAGTTCAGGGCCCCCGCCCCGGCTACGGGCAGCACGAGATTTTCCGTTGACACCACTCGAACCTTTTGTTAGGGTTGCTTCAAAATATCAGACTCTAATGGAGAAGTGTGTTTGCGAAGGAGGTGAAGATAGGCAACCAGGCAGGTCTAAACATAAATCAACGGAAATCAAAAGGGGGTATGAAATGAGAAGGTTTGTGGTAGCGGCGCTTGTTCTGGCCCTGAGCTTGACTGTGATTTCATGCGGCGGCAAGGATATGGTGTGGGATCAGGATATTGAGCAGTCAACCTTCACGGAGATCGAGCAGGGAATGCCGGCCGCCCGCGAGGCTCTGGCAGACCTGGGTGAGACTCTTGAAAAGCTTCCCCGAAGGGACAGGGAA
>JASFOL010000147.1:0-4928 GCA_050116545.1 bacterium
CCAGAGACTGATCGGACGTTCCCTGAGGGCTGTGTCTGATCTGGTGGGATTGGGGGAACGGCAGCTCGTGGTGGACTGCGACGTGCTCCAGGCCGACGGGGGAACGAGAACGCTCGCCATAACCGGCGCCTATATCGCGCTCTACGAAGCCCTGAGGACCATCAAGAACAGAAACGTCATAGACAAGATTCCGCTGGTTGATGCCGTGGCCGCGACCAGTGTCGGCATCGTGGGCGGTGTACCCATGCTTGATCTTTGCTACAGCGAAGACTCGGCCGCGGAAGTGGATTTCAACGTGGTGATGACAGGCCGCGGCCGTTTCGTCGAAGTGCAGGGGACGGCCGAGGGCATGGCCTTCACCAAGGCGGATATGGACAGGATGCTTGCCCTTGCCCGCAAGGGAGTGCGCGAGCTTCTCGAAGTGCAGAAGAGGGCCCTTAAGATTGACTGAACGGCTCAAAGTGGTGCTGGCCACAGGCAATCAGGACAAGGTGAGAGAGATCAGGCAGATCCTCAGTGATGCGCCTGTCGAGCTCCTGAGCCTCGCGGAATTCCCCGATGTCAAACCCGCCAAAGAGGACGGCCGCAGTTTTGAGGAGAATGCTCTAAAGAAGGCGATGAGCGTATGGCGGCAGACAGGCCTGGCGTCGCTGGCGGATGACTCGGGGCTCGAGGTCGATGCTCTTGATGGAGAGCCCGGGGTCAAGTCGGCCCGGTACGCGGGAGAGGACGCTTCCTATGCGGACAATAACAGGAAGCTCCTGGAGAATCTGCGCTCGGTCCGGGAGGAGAAGCGAAAGGCGGCTTTCGTCTGTGTTGCGGCCATGATAACCCCCAAGGGTAAGATGATCATCCAGCGTGGCGAGGTGAAGGGACGGATCATCGAGGAATACAGGGGTGAGGGGGGCTTCGGCTATGATCCCGTATTCTATCTGCCGGAGAAGAAGAAGACCATGGCCGAGCTGGATCCGGAAGAGAAAAACAAGATAAGCCACAGGGCCCAGGCCTTCAATGCCATGCGGGACTTCATCTGCGCCCTCTGTGCCCGCAATAAACTCTGAGATTCGACCGGGATTAGCCGGACCGGAAAGCGCTCCCGGAGGAACTCTCGCCGCGCCGGCATGCCCATTCTTGACAGGCACTCCCCTGTCGTGTAAATTGGATTGAATTAAACGCATCGGTGCGCGTAGGCTTGCACCGGGACGGGGCGTAGCGCAGTCCGGTTAGCGCACCTGCTTTGGGAGCAGGGGGTCGGAGGTTCAAATCCTCTCGCCCCGACCAAGTACGACGGTTGGTGGAGATATCTGAGCAAGGAGATGGTCCCGGTGAGAGGCCTCATCGCAGTGGTTACGATGGCTTCGGTGATTTGCGCTGCCGGTGCGGCATCGGCTTCCCAGGACTTCGGGCAGCCGGCTCCGCTTGGCAGGTCGGACGAATTCTCCTGGGGTCTCGGCTATCACAATTACAGGGCCGAGTGGGAGACCGATGATGAAGATGTGAAGACGGGTCTTCTCCGGCAGACCAACTACTGGATTCAGGTCTACTACACCTTCAGCGAGAACTGGTCATTCTATGCGCGGTTTGGTGTGGCAAACCTGAAAATAGATACGCTGCTTACGCAGCTCGACCCGGCGGCGGACTTCGAAGCCGACTATGGCTTTAACCTGACGGTGGGAGTGAACGGCCTGCTTTACAGGGCGCCCGGCTGGGGCGTCGGACCGGTCCTCCAGGCGAACTTCTACGCGGACTATGAGACCGAGCTTGAGGGAGAGCTGAACGAGGATCTCGGGGGAGGCGAGGCCGGCGTCCTTGCCCGCTACAAGGGCTGGCGGGATATCAATCTCGGGCTGGCCGCCCAGGTGGACGTGGGCCCGCTGGTTCTCTATGGCGGCGGTTTCGGCTATCTGACCACGGCCGATGGGGAGGCTGATATCACGCCCGCGGGGGAGAATCCACGGCTGTACAAGGCGTCGATCGATGAGAAGGGCAATTTCGGGGGCTTCCTGGGTATGAGGATGCCTTTTGGCCGGGCGTGGAGCTTCCATGCGGAGGGCCAGTACAAGAGCGATCTTTCTTTTAGCGTGGCAATTAGCCAGAAACTCGGTACATACTTTGATTAGACCGTGAGCCTCAAAGGCGACCGGAAGTGCGCCTGTAGCTCAGTTGGATAGAGCAACGGACTTCTAATCCGTAGGTCGGGGGTTCGAATCCCTCCGGGCGCGCCATCTGAACAAAAGAATATGGTGGTGGATGTAGCTCAATGGTAGAGCCCTGGATTGTGGATCCAGTTGTTGGGGGTTCGAATCCCCTCATCCACCCCATTTTCAATTTTGGGGTCAGGTACCGATTCTTGAATTTGCCGGCAAATTCAAGAATCGGTACCTGACCCCTTTCTTGAATTCAATTTCTGCGACCCGACCCCGGGTTGGAAGGACCCCTGATCGGAAATCCCCGTTCCACCTTTGGCTTTGACAAACCCGCGGCGTGTGCTTAAATCGCTCTGATGCGAAACAGGTACCAGAGAGCCAACAATATCTTCTATCTTCTGGGCTATGTTCTCCAGACCCTGGGTGTGGTGTTTCTGATTCCTCTTGTCCCGATCTTCCTCTACTGGGGAACCCGGGGGGATGGCTGGAGAACCACTCTCGCATTCGTGATTCCCTCAGCCGTCTCCTTCATTATCGGCTTCCTGCTCCGGCGTCGCTTCAAGCCCAGCGAGCTTGGGATCACGGGCTCGGTGATCGTTTGCGGCCTGGGCTGGGTATTCGCCTCGGCGCTGGGGGCCATCCCTTTCGTGATCGGAATCCGGGCGGGTTATCTCAATGGCTACTTCGAGGCCATGAGCGGTTTCACCACCACGGGTATCACCGTCTTCTCCGGCCTGGACAGTCTCCCCAGGAGCATACTCCTCTGGCGGGCTCTGACCCAGTGGGTGGGTGGCATCGGCATCCTCTCCTTCTTCCTTGCCGTCACCTTCAGGGGAAGCGGCGCTCATCACATCTTCGGCGCGGAGAGCCACAAGATATCATCGACCCGGCCCGCGCCCGGCCTCTTTCACACGGTCACGATACTTTGGGCCATCTATCTGGGATTCACGCTGCTCTCGGTCGTGCTGCTGAGTCTTGAGGGGATGTCGGTATTCGACTCTATATGCCACTCCGCGACCGCGCTTTCCACCGGCGGCTTCTCTCCGTATGATGCCAGCATCGGCCACTATGCCGCCATCGGCCATCCCAATTTCAAGCTGATCGAATACACCCTGGTCTTCGTGATGCTGCTCGGAGGCATGAACTTCCTCATTCACTACCGTGTCCTGACCCGGGACGTTCGGGCCCTCTGGGACAATGTGGAGGTAAGATGGTGGTGGCAGCTGATCGCGGGCTTCACGGCCCTGGTCATGATAGACCACTTCTCGAGGCACGGGCTGCCCACCGATGCAGGCCAGCTGGAGGCTGCCTTCAGGCACTCGGTCTTCCAGGTGACGTCGATCCTTACAACCACAGGTTTCGGGACCGTGGACATCGGTTCGGACTTCTTCCCCACCCTTGCCCGCCAGCTCTTTCTGGTGATGATGGTGATCGGTGGTTGCGTCGGATCCACCGGAGGAGGTATCAAGGTCCTGAGAGTGGTGATCCTCTCCAGGCTGATGGTCCGCGAGGTCTACAAGCTCAGGGTCCCGCGCCGGGCGGCCTCAGCCCTGGTCATAGACGGCCAGATAGTCCCCGATGATGAGAGCCACAGGGCGGCCGCGCTCTTCTTCATGTGGATTGTCCTGCTGGTGGTCGGGGGAGGGATAACCGCCCTGCTCTCCAACCAGGGCGCGCTCGAGTCGCTCTCGGGCATGTTCTCGGCCCTGGGTAACATAGGGCCCTGCTATATTTCGGTCCAGGACATGATCGCCATCAATCCTGTCGTGAAAATCGTTTACATATTTGGTATGCTTGCCGGGAGGCTTGAGATACTTCCCGTCTTGCTGCTATTCTCGGGGAAAGCCTGGAGGGGATAGATGTACGTTGTCGTTGGTGGAATAGGACTGGTAGGCGGCGAGCTTGCCAGGCGTCTGATCGATAATAAGCATGATGTCGTTGTGATAGACAGCGACAAGGAGATCTGCGACAGGATGTACGCCGAGACCGGAGTGGTTGCCATTCATGGCAATATCAGCCAGGTCGAGACCCTGAAGGAGGCGAATGTCCACAAGGCGGACGTGGTCGCGGCCACCACGGGGAGCGATGCCGACAATCTCGCCTGTGCGATTCTGGCCAAGAGTTTCGGAGTCACCGATGTCATAGCCAGGATGCGGAACCCTCACTATAAGAACGCCTACAAACTGGTCGGCGTGACCAGCGTGCTTCATGTCACCGATCTGATGGTCAACCAGATGATCATAGAGATCGAGAAGCCGAGGGTGCGCAAGGTGCTATCGGTGGGCGGGGGGAAGGCGGACATCTATTCGGTTGTGATCCCAGAGACCGCGCGGGTCGCGGGAAAGACCGTGGAGAGCATAGCCAGGGATCCCCACTTCCCGCCGACATGCGTCTTCGTGGCCGTATTCAACCGCGAGAAGGACGAGCTTAGCATACCAAGGGGCCAGCAGGTGATTCACCAGGGGGATGAGCTGCTGCTCATATCTCCCGCGGGTGACATGAAGAAGGTCACAGATTTCCTGCTAGGCTGATGCCGCAGCACTTGACACAATCGGGCATACTCCATATTATCTACAGCACGGCAAATCGAATAGAGAGCGCCGCTAGCTCAACTAGGCAGAGCAGCAGACTCTTAATCTGAAGGTTGAAGGTTCGATTCCTTCGCGGCGCACCATACAGAGGGGACGGTAAACCGTCCCCTTTTCAATAATGGGGTCAGGTACCGATTCTTGAATTTGCCGGCAAATTCAAGAATCGGTACCTGACCCCAAATTTGAATTC
>JASFOL010000148.1:0-4852 GCA_050116545.1 bacterium
CTCCTTTTCCTTTCCGGCTTTCTCGACGGACTTCTTCCACTTCCTGAAAAACTTGATGAAGTCGCGTCGCTTCTTCTTGATTGTCTCGACGGGGATCGAGTCGGTGCCCCCGGCGATATCATTGAATATGAAGGCGAGCAGGGAGTTTTCATAGTCGGTCATGCCTGCGGCCCGGCTGTCCCAGCCGGCCCGGTCGAGATCCCAGTGATATTCGGACCTGGTCTTCATGCCACCCCAGAAGCTCTTCTTCTTCAACCGCTCCTCCCGCAGATTGAGTATGCCGCGTCGGCCGAGGTCGAGCAGGGTGCCGACGAGTGCGGCTCCCCCGATACGCTTGGAGCAGAGCAGATAGCTCACCAGCGCGGGCGGCGTGTCGTCTGGAATCTCGGAGGTCATGTCAAGGGTGCGGGGTACCCGGGGCTTATTGCGGAAGGTCTTGTAGAGGCCCCACCATAAGGCCAGGCCCAGAGCGCCGATGCCAACGGCGATGTTCCGGCCGCGCTCGCCGCGCTTCTTGCGTTCCGCGGCGTTTTCGATCGCCATCTCGCGCTGCTCATTGGCTTCCTGCGCCAGGCGGGCCTCTTCCGCCATTATCTGTTCACGGACGCTCCCGGCCTCAACCGGGGCTCCCTCAAATGCGGAGAGCGGGTACATGGCTCTCAACTCAAGAAATCTGTGCGCGGGAAGGCGTTCACATTGGGCGACTATTGTTCCGTCCGGCTCGATTCGGGATGATGCCCAGAGCGGGCCATGGAGCCAGTGGCGGATGTTGCCCCGAGGCAGGCCGGCCGGGGGCCTGACGGTCAGGCTTACATTGTATTGTGGCAGGTTCCACTCCTCGCCGATGAACTTGAAATACAGAAGTGCCACATCATTGTGGCGCCGGACCGCTCCCCGGGCCCGGTAGCTCACATCAAAGGTCCTGGACTCACTCGTGGCCTTGTAGTACCAGGTCACGATCACCTTGCCGCCGTTTTGCTCGACCTTGAAGGTTCCGGGCTCGCCCGAGGCCGACCGGCTGTAATCACGCCCGCCTTCGGAAACCCTGAAACCCTCGAATTCAACCGGCCCGGCAAGCGGGATCTCCCGATAGGCGAAGCTGAAGGAACCATTGAACTTGTAGGTCCTGGATTCCAAGACCTCCATGTCGCCGTCCGGTGTCAATCGGGCGACAATATCGACGCCGGTGATCTGATAGGACTTGGCCGATGCGCCCGACAGCGGCAGCAGCGATGCGGCGATGGACGTTAAGACAAGCAGCAACACTGGGATAGGTGATCTGTGAGATGTACCGAACATGGCATTCTCCCGGCAGTGGTCAGAGATTGTTGATCTTCGGCCACAGCGTAGCGTGTGATGCGGGTCAGCGTCAACGCCAATCCTGCCTGTCCGGGCAGCATCGTCAGGACGAAACAGGCCCCAATCCGGGGATATTTGTGATTTTGGTCAATTGACACTTCTGCAGAATCTGAGAATAGTAGTTATGGACGGGTAGGGATCTATGCTAGGTAATCGCAGGTTAGGCTTCGGCAATCACCGGCATCCGGGCGGGTCTGTATACCGGTTGCCGGGTCGGTTCCAAGCCCCCTCTGTGTGCCTGCATAAGAAGGAGCATGTATGATGTGGCGCAGATTATTGACCGTAGCAGTGATCGGGTTGCTAATCATGGCACCCCTCACAGGCGCGCAGGCTACGAAGCCCCGAATCTCGGGTAAGGGAACACCCACGCTGTGGGGTGACCCCGGTATCACCGGACCTGTCTTTGGCGATCCCGACTGGCCGGCCTTCAGCAGGAAGTCGGATGGCAGGCAGCCGGTTTCCGTCAAGTTCAGCGACCCCGTGATTTCAGGCAGAGAGCCATCGACATCTCCCGGCAGATCCGTAACCGCCATCGGGCGGGAGTCCTGGTTGTCCTCCTGGTTGTTCGAGCTGAGGCTTCAGGCACTCACCATCGTCATATGGAGACGCTAGTGGATTTTGCCACCGAGCTACATGACCTGCAGTATCTGATTGCTGCAGGCAGGCTGGAAAGCGCAAGGGCCAGGCACAGGGCCATTGCCCAGAGGATGCAGGGATCGGGCAGAGAGGAAGAACACCTTGAGCTGGAGCTCTTCAAGGCTCAAATTCTTGCAGGCGGGGACGATTATGCCGCCGCGATAGACCTTGCCGAAAGCCTGCTCACAAAGTTCAGGGATCTCAACCTCAGGGACAGGGTCGCCCGCTGTCATCTGCTGCTTTCGGGTCTTCTTCTGAGGATTGCCGACTACACCGGAGCCAAGGCCCACGGGGAGGCGGCAATCTACTTCTGTACCTGGGAAATCGACGAGAAGGTACTGGAGGGCGACGCGCATAACAATCTGGGGCTTGCGCTCAAGAACCTCGGCATCTGGGAAGAGGCTGAGCGGCACTTCAGGGATGCGATCGACGCCTATGGAAGCGCGGAAGGCGGCCTGAGGGACCTTCGTGCGTCGCTCAACCTGGCGATTCTGCTCAGAAAAATGGGGAAGATCGCCGAAGCCGGCGAGATATGCGCCGCCGGGCTCGAGAAATCGGAGCGACTGGAGATTCCGATAGGCGTCTGCCGCTACTCGCTGGAGCTTGCCAATCTAAGTGTGATCAAGAGGGACGTGGAGGAGGGGCGCAGGCACTTGAGAGCAGCCAGGGACACGGCCGAGGCGAACGGCTATCAGCGGGAGCGCATTCTGGCTCATGAGATCGACGGGGACCTGCTTGATCTCAGTGGAGATACCAGGGGCGCCCTGGATACTTATGAGCTGGGGCTTGACCTCGCCCGGGCGCTCGCCCGGGGCGGCGACCTCGAGGCCGAGTTTCTGGGCCGCGCCGCGCGAGCCTGCCTCAAACTGGGGAATACCACGAGCGCCAGACACTATGTAGAACGCGCGCTCAATCTCAATGAAGAAACCCACGATGCCTATGAGCATGGACTTTGCCTGAGAACCCTGGGACAGCTGGAGCTGGCCGAGGGCATCGAGGGGTGCGGAATAGCCCATCTGGAGGAGTCGATTCAGGAACTGTCCCGCCTGTCTCCATGGTGTCACGACCTTGCGGCCTCTGAGGCCGCTCTCGGCAAGATGCTTCTGTCGGTTCCCGGCACAAATGGAAGCGCGGTGAATCATCTGCTGGTGGCGCGGCGTGCCTACAGCAATCTCGGCGTGGGCCGGGCGGTCAGGGACCTCGACCACATGATCTTCACGCACCTTGCCGAGGCAAGGGCGAACAGCTCGCCAAGGGCGGCTTCCTGCAAGAGAGCGGGAACGGATACCAGGCATCGGCCCGATCTCACGCATTATGGCATCGTGACTGAAGATGAGCGGATTGCGGGTGACCTTGAACGCTGGGGGCCCACCGAGGCCAGGATCCTGATCGAGGGAGAAACCGGCGTCGGGAAGGAACTGATGGCCAAAGCGCTCCATGCGATGAGCCGGCGCCGGGAAGGGAGTTTCGTCGCCGTCGATTGCGGCGCGCTCAGCGAGACCCTGGCCGACAGCGAGTTGTTCGGGCATGCGCGCGGGGCCTTCACCGGCGCGATGAAAGACCGCGCCGGACTGATCGAGGCGGCCAATGGCGGAACCCTGTTCCTTGATGAGATCGGTGAACTCAGCGAGGCGCTCCAGGTCAAGCTTCTGCGGGTGCTCGAGGAGAGAGTGGTCAGGCGCGTGGGCGAAAATGTGGCCCGGACAGTGGACGTCAGGGTGATCAGTGCCACGGCCCGCGATCTCTGGGAAGAGGTTGAGGCCGGGCGTTTCAGGCGGGACCTCTATTACAGGCTTAAGACCCTGCTCATCCGGGTGCCCTCGCTGAATGAGCGGCCCCATGACATCCATCTGCTGCTAGACCACTATCTCAAGCGCTACTCGGAAGAGCATGATTCAGAAGTGGAGTTCAACCAGGCGGCCAGGGCAATGCTTGCAGGATATGCCTGGCCGGGCAATGTGAGGGAGCTCAGGAATGTGGTCGAGGCGCTGGTTCTCTCCAATAACAATGGCAACCTTATCGACGCCGGGCGCGTCGGCGAGTTCCTCACCTGCGACCGGTCCGCGAAGCTCAGAGACAGAATTGCCAGCCTCGAGCGCGACGAAATAGAGCGGGTGCTCAAGACCTGCGGCGGCAACCGCACCGAGGCCGCCAGGATGCTGGGCATCAGCAGGAAGACCCTCTGGCATAAGCTCAAGCAGATGGGTTGATCCTCAGGTGCCCGCCCGGAATGCGCTCACAGATCGAGAGCTTTCTCAATACTTCTGCAAAGCGGCCACAGGGCGTGGCCGGTATTGCCGATGATGGTGAGCGCATAGTCCTTGCCGGGATAGACCGCCGAATGCAGGGCCACGCCTGGATCGGACCCCACCACGAAGTACTTCCTCACAGAATCCCCGGGCCTATCAATCCAGACACCATAACCATAGTGGCTGTAGGGCGAGTCCAGGCCTGTGGTGACCACGGGCTCCAGCATTGCCGCAGCGAGTGGCGCGTTGAGCAATCTGCCTGAGCGCAGAGCCCTCCAGAACCTGGCAAGGTCCGGCGCGGTGGTATAGGCGCCGCCATCAGGGGCTCCGGCTATTGGCACCGCGAAGAAGTTGGTGCGCCATGACCCATCTTCTTCCCTGATATAGGCATAGGCCGTGCGTTCCGGGAGCCGGTCGGTTGGGAAGTAGCCGGAGTCCCTCATGCCTGCCGGAGCAAAGACGTGTTCCTCTACGTACCGGGCGAAGCTCAGGCTGCTCACCGTCTCAATCACCAGGCCCAGCAGGATGTATCCTCCGTCATTGTAGTCAAACCTCACCCCTGGCTTGAATTTCATGGGCTTGTTCTTAAAGAGCGGCAGGAAGTCCAT
>JASFOL010000149.1:0-4838 GCA_050116545.1 bacterium
CCGCAGGGTTTCCTCGAAGTCATTGGAGCAGAACGCATCATAAGCCCTCAGGTAGAGCTGCTCCACCTTGCTGGAATTGGCCGAATACCTGAGTGCCTTCCGGCGGTAGAGATCTATTTCATCCCCCACACTCAGGGTGGATAGGTAGTAGTATGCCATCGCGAAGGTCGAGTCATACTCGACCGCCCTCTTGAAGCTGGCCTCGGCTTCATTAATCAGGAACTTGTCGTAGAGATCGATCCCTTCAAGATAGTACCTGTAGGCCTCCTGTGAATGGGTGGTAACGTCGGCGATATCCCTGTCGATCTCGGCACTTGCCGCCTCCGGCAGTGCCAGATCTTTGCGGATCTCCACCGTGAGCCTGTCGATCATTGTAAACAGATCATCGTCGCTTCCTGCCGCCACACGCTGGCTGGACTTAATCTCCCCGGTTTCCGCGTCGGATATCTCCGAGGTCAGGATCACCGGGTCGGTCTGTATGACTGTGCCGGTCAGAATCCACCGCACTCCGGCTTCCCTGGCAACATCCGTGGCGACCGATCTGTCGATAGCCCTCTGATCCTGCTTCCCCAGCCGGGCCAGTATGTCGTAGAGCCGCTGGCGGCTCAGGACCCGAACATATTCCGACTCCGAAAGATCTGTTATCAAGAGCGCTGTAACCATCTGTCCGGTCCTGTCGGTGTCTTCAGGATCGACCATGTTCTCGAAGTACATGATCGCCAGCGAATTGTCCTCGGCAATAGCCTCGCGATCGGGCCCCATTTCGACCCGGAAGGGTTCGAATACCAGGTAGAGGATGATCACCAGCGCTATGACCGAAAGCACGGCAACAATGCTCCTGGTACGGCTCCCTCGACGCCCGGATGCCGCGATCTCCATCACCTCTGTCCGGTCCACTCTGTCTGAAAGCCGGCGTTCCCGCTTGAGATCCGCGGCCATCCCGTCGGCATGCTGGTAGCGCTCCTCCTTGTCCTTGGCAAGCGCCTTATCAACTATGGACTGCAGGCCATCGGAGACCCCGGTCTTAAACCGGGCGAGAGGTTCTGGAGTCTGGTGGAGAATCGAGTTTATGAGCGCTCCGTCATCATCACCGCGGAAAGGCAGGCGGCCTGTTATCATCTCGTACATCACGACGCCCAATGAGAACAGGTCACTCCGGTGGTCTACATCGGTATACTTGAGCTGTTCGGGGGACATGTATCTCAGAGTGCCTATGGTGGAGCCTTCCCGGGTTATCCGGGTCACGCCCCTCAGCTTGGCGAGCCCGAAGTCGGTGATCTTCACCGTTCCCTCGGAATTCACCATTATGTTGTCGCTCTTTATGTCCCGGTGCACCACGCCCTTCCTGTGGGCAGCATCCAGACCCCTGGCCGCCTGCATTGAGTAGTCGAGAACCTGCTCGATCGAGAGCCTCCCCTCCGCGATAAGGCTCTTGAGCGACTTGCCGTCGATGTACTCCATGGCGATGAAGCAGCGGTCGTCCGCCTCGTCGATCTCGTAGATCGTGGTGATATTGGGGTGACTGAGCGCCGAGGCCGACTGGGCCTCCTGCTCGAAGCGGGCCCTGGCGTCGGCGTCACAGAGCAGGCGCGGGGGAAGGAACTTGAGGGCCACCACCCTCTTCAGCTTTGTGTCCTCCGCCTTATAGACCACACCCATCCCGCCCTCGCCTATCTTCTCGATGATCCGGTAATGGGATATCGGAGTCCCGGGAGTCAGGGTCTTGAATGAACGGGTCTCGCCCGGCCGGTCGCTGGGATTGTCCTTGGATCTTTCTCTGCCTTCAGGCGGCATATGGTCCGTCCGATTCTCCGTCCAATGGGAGCGTTTCGAGCACACGCCGATCTCGCATACCTCAATTACACCCCGGGCGGCCGTGAAAATCAACGCTTTTCCGACTCCTCTAGTGGTTGTGTTAGCCGAGCCCGATATGTTACCTTGATTGCTGATAAATACTGGGAGGATCGGGCATTTGAACAAGACCGACGAGCTGTGCGTCAACACGCTTCGCTTCCTCGCTGTGGACGCCGTGGAGAAGGCAAAGTCGGGCCATCCGGGCCTGCCGCTCGGGGCCGCGCCGATCGCTTACGTCGTCTGGGACCGCTTCCTGAGGCACAGCCCAGGGAATCCCTCCTGGTTTAACCGCGACCGCTTCATCCTGTCGGCCGGGCATGGCTCGGCGCTTCTCTATGCCCTCCTTCACATGACCGGGTATGATCTTCCGCTCGAGGAGCTCAAGGAGTTTCGTCAATGGGGAAGCAAGACTCCCGGCCATCCGGAGTCGGGCCTGACCCCCGGCATCGAGGTCACCACGGGACCGCTGGGCCAGGGTTTCGCGATGGGAGTGGGCATGGCCATGGCGGAGCGATACCTTTCGCAGCACTTCAATCGCCCTGGCCTGGACATCATCGATCACTTCGTCTATGCCCTGGTGTCCGATGGGGATCTGATGGAAGGAGTCTCGCATGAGACGGCCTCGATCGCGGGCACCCTCGGACTGGGAAGGCTGATCTACCTTTATGACTACAATGATATATCGATTGAAGGCCACACCGACATCGCCTTCACCGAGAATGTCGGGCAACGCTTCGGCGCATATGGCTGGCATGTCGAACATGTCGCCGACGCCAATGATCTCGACGCGATTGAGAAAGCGCTCGGAAAGGCCCGTGCCGAGACCGGGCGGCCGTCACTGATCATAGTGCGCTCACACATCGGCTTCGGAAGTCCCAAGCAGGACGATGCCTCCTCGCATGGCGAGCCGCTGGGGCCCGAGGCCACCAGGGCCACCAAGCAGAACCTGGGCTGGCCGCTCGAGCCGGCATTCTACGTCCCCGACAAGGCCCTCTCCCATTTCAGGCAGGCGGTTGACCGGGGGAAGAGACTCGAGGCCGAGTGGGGCAAGCTCTCCAAGGAATTCAAAGGTAAGCATCCGGATCTGGCGGCCGAGCTTGAGAGGGTGGCGGACGGCGGCCTGCCGGATGGATGGGACGCCTCCATCCCCGTGTTCGCACCGGATGAGAAGCCCATTGCCACACGTGCCGCATCGGGCAGGATCCTCAATGCCCTTGCCGGAAGCCTCTTCAACCTGATAGGCGGCTCGGCCGATCTGGCGCCTTCCAATAAGACCCTGCTGGACGGCTATTCGGACTTCGGAGCCGGCGGGGGAAGGAACATCCGCTTCGGCGTTCGGGAATTCGGGATGGCGGGCATGGTGAACGGGATGGCCATGCACGGCGGAATGATTCCCTACGGGGGCACCTTCCTTGTGTTTTCGGACTATGCGCGCCCGGCGATCCGGCTGGCGGCCCTGATGGGCGCCCACAGCATTTTCGTTTTCACCCACGACAGCATCGCCCTGGGCGAAGATGGCCCGACGCATCAGCCCGTCGAACATCTCATGAGCTTGCGGGCCATTCCCGGCCTCACCGTGCTCAGGCCGGCGGATGCCAATGAGACCGCCGAGTGCTGGAAGCTCGCGATCAAAAGGAAGGGACCGGCCGTGCTCGCATTGACGCGCCAGAGTCTTCCGGTCATGGACACAGAGATCAGCCGGATCGAAGAGGGCGTATCCCGGGGCGCGTATGTGATAAGAGAAGCCGGGGCGAAGAGCGCCGCGGCATCGGTGGACGCCGGAGCGCGGGTGGATTCAGCGGCCCTCGGGGATATCGCTGCTACGGCGGACGCCGGAGCCACGCCCGCCCTGATTCTCCTGGCCACCGGCTCCGAGGTAAGCCTCGCCCTGGATGCCGCCGGAGATCTCGAAGCGAAAGGTATCCCGACAAGGGTGGTGTCGATGCCGTCCTGGGAGATCTTCGACGAGCAGCCCGGGGAATACAGGCGGAAGGTGCTTCCCGCGGGCGTTCCCATGCTCGCCATCGAGGCCGGGATCACAACGGGCTGGGAAAAATACACGCATGATCCGGAGGCGGTCCTGGGACTCAATCGCTTCGGGGCTTCGGCTCCCGGACCTGTCGCTTACAGAGAACTGGGTTTCAGTGTAGATAATGTGGTCAAGATGGCCACGAACCTTGTGAGGGTATAGACCATGCGAGTAGCGATCGGATCCGACCATGCAGGTTACGACCTGAAGGAGTGCCTGGAGTCATTCCTGGTCGACCTTGGCCATGAGGTCATCGACCTGGGGACCCACAGCACCGATCCTGTGGACTATCCGGACTATGCGGAAGCCGTCGGGAAAGAGGTATTGGGAGGCGGCGCCGAGCGCGGCCTCCTGATCTGCGGAAGCGGCATCGGGGTATGCGTGGCGGCCAATAAGATGCCGGGCATAAGGGCCGGGACCTGTCATGACACCTATTCCGCCCACCAGGGTGTCGAACATGACGACATGAATGTTCTGGTGGTGGGAGCCCGGATCATCGGGACTGCATTGGCCAAAGAGATCGTAACGGCCTTTCTGGGCGCGCGGTTCTCCGGCGAGGAGCGCCATCAGTGCAGGCTCAACAAGGTCCTCGATATAGAGAAACGATACGCCAAATAGACAGGTACAAACTGGCAGCAACCGATGCAAGGAGCTCTGTGACATGCCGACAGACGTAGCGAGAATGGGATCTTTCAAGCTCGGGACTTATGAATCAGCGATTCATGACCGCCTCGCGAAATGGGTGAATGATGACATGGGCCGCCGAATCTGGGAGAAGGACTCCACGGTCTGGTCGAAGGAGGAGAAGCCGGAGATCGAGGACCGCCTTGGCTGGCTGGACCTGCCCGAGCGCATGAGCGCGGAGATAGGCCCGATCAGGGTCTTTGCAGAAGAGATCAAGGACCAGGGCTTCACTCATGTGGTCGTGCTCGGCATGGGCGGCTCAAGCCTGGCC
>JASFOL010000150.1:0-4832 GCA_050116545.1 bacterium
ACCCGAATCCTCATCGGGTTGATCCTCGATGATCGTCCGCACCAATCGTCCCCTTACATCGTAGAGTCTGATCGTGAGCGATCTGCTCGATGAACCAGTGCCCTTCACCTCCAGCTTCATCGTCGCGTCCGGTCCGATCATGGGCTGAGGAAAAACCAGAAGATTGCCCTTCTCCAGAGAGAGAGAGCCATCCTGTAGCTGCTCTTTGCGAAAGCTCACTGTTCTTTCTACCAGAATCGAGTCCCTGTCGACAACGGCGCCGTCCTCGGTCCCGAGAAGGACTTCCAAGCAATAGGTCCCTACCGGGACAGGGGTCCGTACCCTCAGAGACCTGTCCACGGCGCAGGTATCGCCGACCCCGACCAGATACTCCATCTTGACACTGGTCAGAAGCGTGTCCGCACCATCCATCAGGTTGGCCCAAACATGCGAATATGTGGCCTCGCCGGCATTGTTGGTCAACACGGCTGAGTACGCTATGGTGTTGTCGTTCTGGTCGAACTTTCGTTGGGAGAGGCTCTTTGTGATCTTCACGGTCGTTCCCGACGGAGGAGAATAGCTCTTTATCCTCCCGTCCTCGGGTGCGAGCCAGGTGCCGTCCTCGAGGGTCACGTACTGCTCATAAGGGTTGCAGTAGACGACGCCGTTCGAAAAGTCCCGCCTCCAGACCGCGCTGTAATCGCCATACATGTTATTCCAGATCGAGTCCAGATAGGCATCCGTCAGCGGAGTTCCCATGTTGAGCTCGTAGAGGTCTTCCCACCATAGCTGGCTCTTTCTGGCGTGGATGACATAGTAGCCGTCGCCCAGGAGTGAGCTGGCGAGGGTGAAGCGGAGGAACCTCTCATAGGCGTTCGTCCGCTCAGGGCCGTACATGTCGGACTCGCCTTCCAGCCAGTGGCATAGCATCAGGGTGAGATTCATTGGGTCCTGTAGATAATTCCTGCACATGCTCAGATAGCCATAATCAGCAAACATATTGGGCTCCCAGCCCCCGTGCATGTAGGGAAAGTTCTCCCGAATGCCGCCGTTGAGGTAGTCTGCCATGCTGGGGTTCTTGGCATTGCCGACCAGTATCGGCGAATCGCCGACCTCCTGGCGCAGGCGTTCCAGGAAAGACTCCATGCCGTCCGCCCACCACACATCCAGGCTCTCAGGCGGATCGGCGACACCGTCGCCGTCTGCATCTACCGCGGCGGGAAGATCCTCGAACCACTCTTCGATATTGTTTATCCAGGAGATGCGCTCGGAGACGCCGTCGAGCAGGACACCGTCCCACATTCCCGAGGCAATGATCTCGTCTGCCAGATACTCGGCCATCCACTCATAAGAGGCCTGCCCGTTGGAATCCCGGGGGCACTTGGTAGACATATTGACAAACCAGGAACTGTCCGAGTTGACTATTCGGTTTCCCCGCGTGTCGTGCAACCACCAGTCGCATTCACACATCTTGTCGCCCAGACCCTCAGCGATCCTGCCGTGGATTGGATAATTGCACCATATGCCCTCGACAGGGAAATAGGTGATCAGAGTGACTTCAGGATTCAGGCTCCTTATCGAATCAGGCATCTCGGGCCTGAGATCCTGCACATTGCAGGTGAGCACCACAACATCCCAGCGGCTCAGCATCTCGCAATACTCCAGGTCGGTGAATCCCGTGAAGTAATTGCAGATCCTTGGGTATTCATGCGATCCCAGACATGGCGCGGCCAGGGACATTAGAATCGAACACAGCAGTATCGCTGCCATTCCCGTATTCATTTTCATACACACACCCTCCTGCACAGGGAGTGTGCATAAGACATGCCACAAAAAGCAAAGCGCCTTAGGTGTGTTCACCCAATGAGATACGCGTGAAGCCGGCTATAGGGCCTTTTCATCCGGGGCTGAGGACCTTGCGATATGCGTTCTCGGGCCGCGCAGGGGTTGCAGAATGGAGAGGTTCAGAACTGCATGAGGCCGGAAGCGGTCTTCGGGACAGCCCGCCTGGGACAGCGGAGCTTGCCTTCAAACTCACAGGATTTGGCCGCCCCCGCTCAGTACTTTCCGTACTTCCGGACCAGGTCCAGTACGTGCCTGTAGTCCTCGAGGCTCATGGTGGGAGGAACCGAATGGTCGGAGTGGTAAATATAGCCGCCCCCCTCCTTTCCAAGGCCCACCTTGGTCCGGACTTCCTGCTCGGCGGCTTCGCGGCCTTTGACCACCTGTTCGAAGTCGACATTGCCCATGAAGACCAGCCGGTCTCCATACTCGCGCTTGAGCTCGAGAAGATCCATGCCCGCCTTGGCCTCCAGGGGCTGGATACACCTGACACCCGCGTCGATCAAGAGCGGTATCACGGGGCGGATGTCCCCATCGCTGTGATAGACGACCGGAAGTCCCCTCCTTGTAAAATACCCGATCAGACGCTGATGACATGGATAGAGGATCTCGCGGTAGATCTCAGGTGAAAACAGCAGTCCCCTCGAATATGCGATGTCTCCCCAGATCCAGGCCCCGTCGACTTCATAGCCCCGGCTGAAGAGGTCTTCGCAGACGGCGATCTCAAGATCGGTCATGGTCTCGAACACATCCCTCACCAGGCCGGGGTCGGTTATCATGGACTCCAGCAGGAACTCCGGTCCCAGCTTGGACCATGAGCCTTCATATGGTTCATGAACACAGGCCATCACGAATCTGCCGTTCTTGCGGAAGTTCCGGTAATGGCTGTCAAGGTCGGAAGGCAGCCTTCCCTCCACCGAGCGGAGCCGCGGTTTCTTCTCTTCCCATTCGGCCCTGGAGTTCACGGCAAACGAGATCAGACCCGGGGTGGAGGTGCGGCCCTTTATGAACTTCTCCACGCCGCCATTCTTGTTGAGCCGCGTGATATAGCGGTCATCCTCCTCGAGCACCCTTTCCCTGACGAGAAAGGAATCATTGACGCGGACCAGCCTGATCTCGGTTCCGAAGAACTCTCCAAGCCGGTCGTCCTTGTCGGCTGCGACCTCCGGCGGCAAGCCCTCGGAGGTCCATCTCTGGAGAGCATCGTCCCAGTAGCCGTCGTGGATGGGAACATAGTCGGGAATCCCCCCCTCGAACACCGTCTTCACCCGCTCCCGGGATGTCATCATCAGTCCCCCCGACGGCATTCGGATGCCGGGAGAGTCTCCTCCGACCTGTGATCCTCGTACCAGGGCCTGGCGGCCTCGCTCCGGGTCATGCGGTAAACCAGGAGCATCATGAGCACGAAGACCAGACCCGAGATTGCGAGCAGGAGAGACGGTGCCATCCTCTCCTCCAGCATCCAGCGGGGAAGGATGTCCTCACCCTTCTTATCTATTGCGTACTGCATCAGGACCACCACAGAATTGATTGTCAGGTGGGCCACGAATGGAACCAGGATAGACCTCGTCCGCAGATAGAGGATGCCCAGGAAAGCTCCCATGATGAAAGCCGAGGGAAACCTCCAGGTGTGCAGCGCGGCAAACAAGGCGGCGGTCACTGTCACCGCTACCCCACCGTGCATTCTCCTGGACAGGGCGTTCTGGAACACCCCCCTGAACACGAACTCCTCGCCTATGGCCGCGCCCAGGGCCACCACCAGCCAGACGTGGATCAGCTCCGGTACGCTCTCCGCCCGGAGCACCTCGATCACATACTTCATCAAAGTGTCGGTGATCCCAAGGCGGGATATGACCAGAGCATTCAGGCTGACGGCCGTCGGGATTATCGCCAGGCTCGCGAGAACGGAGCAGATGAGCAACAGCGGCCTGACCCGCCTGAGACGGACGTATTGCATGGGATCGCCGGCAAGGCGCTGCACCAGGGCATAGGCTATCAGGAATAGAAGCAGCGTGAAAAGAGACGTTCCTCCACGGGTTGACACTCCACCCGTATAGGTGACAATCATGGCGAACACATACGCGGCGCCATAAGCGGCAATCGTTATTACTATGCCGTCCAAAGGCTCGAGCGTCCGCGGCTTCACACCGTCCAACGCACCATTCGACCGGCCGGCATCGTCTCTGTCAGGCAGCAGCTTATTCCCACCTCAGGCTTTTGCGCTCGGCCTCCGAGAGCTCATCTTCACCGAGATTCTTTGCCCCGCCCTTGGTTCTCACGATCTCGTCATAGCTCTGCTTCACCGTCTCGAGGGCGCCCCTGAGCGAGTCATCATCTTCTATCCTCTTGGTGGACCACTTCCCTGGTCCTGACTCGATCCAGATGGTTCCCCTCCGGCTTCGCAGATTGGCGACGGGCACCCAGTCAAGCGACTCACTCACATATCCGAATGATGCTGAGATTGACAGGTCCTCGGCCACTTCGACCACACCGTTGACGGCCCTGGAAAGCAGGTCGCCTTCCGGCCCGGGTGCAGCCGCCTCAGGAGCCGCCGCGAGCGGGCCGGCCTCCGGAACCTCCACAGGTTCCACCAGAAGGCCCTTTTCGGCACCCATACCAAGGCATCTCATGGAGTAGCACGCCTTGGGCTCGACGCCCAGCAGCGAGGTAAGGGCCAGCGCATGGGTGCTGAATCCATCTGCCAGCATGACCAATCCCGGTTGCCTGTCCCAATCAAGCTGGGGCTTATCGGCGGACATCCTGTCCTTATTGGTCTTGAACCATTCCAGGTGCTTTCCGTAGCTCATAACCAGGCTATCGCCCAGACGATCCTTCGCCATTACCACAAAGACGCGCCCTTCACCGTTACAGGCAAGAAGCCCGACCTCAATCTCGCCATCCTGGCTGAGATCGACTGTGTCAAGCACTTCGAACCCGCTGAATTCGTCCTGGAGCACCTCGGTGACCATTGTGGTCAGTTCACCGGCACTCTCTATCTTTCTTCTCTCAAT
>JASFOL010000151.1:0-4830 GCA_050116545.1 bacterium
GGCCAAACTGTTCTTGATCTCAATGCAGTCGACGGGACAGTTCTTGGCGCATATGCCGCAGCTAATGCAACCCACCTCACAGATGGACTTGACACTCTTGCCCCTGTCAAGCGAGCTGCAGGCAACCCTGACCTTCTTGGACCTGGGGACCAGATAGATGATCCTCTTGGGGCATGCGCCGACGCACTTGCCGCAGCCTGTGCATTTGACATCATCGACAACGGCATATCCGTCCACCAGGTGTATTGCATCGAAGGGACAGGCTTCCACGCAGTCGGCAAGGCCGATGCAGCCGTAGGAGCAGGCCCGGACATTGTCACATATCAGCGAGGCGGCCGCGCATGTCGGGACCCCGTCATAGTCGAGCTTCAACTCGACCCGATCCCCTCCCCGGCAGCCAACCATAGCGACCACCGGCACCCGGGCCACATTCTCGAGGCCCAGGATCTTCGCGACCGCACTGGCTGTTTCGGCGCCGCCCGGAGCGCAGTCGGCCGGTTCAGCCTTGCCTTCCACCAGGGCCCGGGCGAATCCCAGGCATCCCGCGAAACCGCAGCCTCCGCAATTGGCGCCCGGCAGGATCTCATCGATCCTGTCCACCCGTTCATCGCGCTCGACCGCGAACCTCCTGGCCGCCAGCGCAAGCCCGAGACCGAACAGGGCCCCCAGCGCCGTGAGGCTTATTACCGAATAGAGGACTACTGACGACAAGCAAATGCTCCTGTCTATGACTTCATCTTTATCTTGATCTCGGTGTCCACGCCCGAGTAATCGGTGGTGACATCGGTCTTTCCTGCAATCTCCCTGCGATAGGTCTGGTTGGCGGTGGAGTCGGAGGTGAACTCCACAATGACACCGTTCTTGTAATCCCACCACATCTCGCCCTTGCCTTCCTCCTTGTGCTCGAAGGAGAGCTGTTCCTGATCCCCCACCGTCCTGTCACCGACACCATCGATCTGGATTGCGGTCTTGATCTTCACGCAGTCTCTGCCTGCCTTGACTCCGTAGCCCTCCACCTCATACTCCATGGTTCCCTTCATAGCGACTTCATTCCCCGCCATCCGCACGGGAGTCTCGAAGCTCCCCTGCCAGGTGCTTCCCACCGTGACCGGGGTCGAAGGCGGAGGCTGGTTCATGCGGAACATCACATATACCAGCATGAACTTGAACCTCGGGCCGCCCGGAGTGCTTCCCTTTATCCCGTCCAGGCCCCTCCAGTCAACGATCTTGCCTTTGGCATCCTGCTCCAGAGTGAGGAACTCGCCTGAATACTCCCCGGCATTGGGATCGGGCTCGGGAGTGCTTCCGGAGTAATTGGTGACCGCGAAGTTGTCGAAGTCGAATCTGCGGTCGATGCCGCCGTCGGCCATCAGCTCTTTAACAGTCATGGAGAAGTCGAAAGAGCAGATCCAGTTCCGGGCTCCCTCACCAGTCGTGACGCTGACGTCGGCTTCGTACTCGACAGGCATGCCCCCCAGGTCTCCGAAAGTCAGAGTCACGGGTTCGCCGGTCGTCTGTACCGCACCACCGCCACACCCGAGGCAGAATATAAGTCCCGCCAACAGTGCAAGACTCGCAAACCTCATTGGACACCTCCCTATTTGAACCATTCTCCTCAAAGTCCGTACAACAACTTATCCCGCGGTCAGGCCCGCGAACCCCTGGAAGGCAATCGCCATCAATCCCGCCACGATGAAGGCGACGGGGATCCCTTTCAGCGACTCGGGCACGTCCGCCAGTTCCAGTCTCTCTCTTATGCCGGCCATCAGGATCAGGGCTATGGTGAAACCCACTCCTGCTGAAAAGGCATGAACTATTGTCTCCACGAAACTGAAGGAGCTATCGATATTGAGCACCGCGATGCCGAGCACCGCGCAGTTGGTGGTTATAAGCGGAAGAAAGATGCCGAGAGCCCGGTAGAGCGAGGGCGATGTCTTCTCGATCACCATCTCCACGAACTGGACAAGGGTCGCGATCACAAGTATGAACGCTATCGTTCTCAAGAACTCTATGCCGAAAGGCACCAGAATGTAGTAGTAAATGCCGAAGGTGACGATCGACGCCATGGTCATCACGAAGATCACGGCAAAACCCATCCCCAGGGCGGCGTCCAGCTGTTTGGAAACACCCAGGAACGGGCAGAGCCCGAGGAAGCGATTCAGGATCACATTGTTGATGAAGATCGCCCCTAAGGAAATCGCGATCAGTGTTCCCCAGTCCATTCCGCTAGCTCCTCTTCTGCTCGATCAGGTTAAAGAGCCCGATCAGGAGACCGAGCGTGATGAAAGCCCCCGGCGACAGTATGGCCATCAGCACGGGATTGTAGCTATTGCCCAGCAGAACCAGGCCCCAGATCTTCCCCGAGCCCAAGATCTCACGAACCGATGCTATCACGATCAGGGCGGCGGTAAAACCCAGCCCCATGCCCAGGCCGTCGATCAAGGAGCGGCCCACGCTGTTCTTGCTGGCGAAGGCCTCGGCCCGTCCCAGGATGATGCAGTTGACGACTATAAGCGGGATAAAAATCCCCAGGTTCTTGTGAAGCTCGGGAGTATAGCCGGCCATCACGAGATCGACCACGGTGACAAAACTGGCGATCACCACGATATAACAGGGTATCCTGATCCTGGCCGGTATGCCCTTGCGGACCAGCGAGACTATCACGTTTGATCCGACCAGGACAAAGGTGGCAGCCAGGCCCATTCCCACACCGTTCTTGAGCGACGTCGTGACCGCAAGCACCGGGCAGAGCCCCAGGGCGAGCCGGAAGACGGGGTTCTCGCTCACGAAACCTTTGGTGAACTCCTTTGCCAGACTCAAGCCTACTCCTCCTCGAAGCCGCCGACAGCCGCTTCCAGTTTCTGAAGGGCTTCCTTTATCGAACTGGTAACCGCGACAGACGAGATCGTCGCTCCGGTAATCGCCTGAATATGGGTATCGGTCTTCTCGCTGACCACCAGCAGGCTGCCGCTGCTCTTGCCCACGAACTGCTTCAGGAACCAGGGCGTTGCTCCGGCGCGGACCTCATTGAGTACCGCGTCCGCCACATCGAAGACCGTCCCCGGATCGGAGAAGACCTCCGCGGAGTCGTCGGGGCTCATCCCCAGAGCTGTCGCCGCCGCGCTCACCACGCCCGCCGTATCGCGGGAGGCCACCAACGTCTCCAGGCCTCCGCAGACATCCTCGTTTCTCAGTTCGACCTCTATGCAGCGCGATATACCTTCGGAATCGACCAGGTCCACTGAGACCGTGGGCGGCTTGCCTTTGCCCACCGCTTCTTTTATCGCATCCAGCACGGTCTTCGTGGACTTCACCTCGACTATCCTGGTGCCCAGGCCCGGCGTTTCCTGCTGATTGGTGACCTTGAGCCCGGTGATCCTGCCCACAGGATCGACTCCCACGATGGTCTCGATCGTGCTGGAGTAGCCCCTGCCGCTGGCCTTGACCACATATCCCACGAAGCCCGTGGTGTCGGCTGCCCGATAGCCCTCATGATACTCGAAGCCATCGGCTTCCTTGAGCACGAACACCCCGCAGGCCGCCTCGGGAAGGGCATTCCGCCTGGCGAGCTCATCCGTGATCATCTTCTGCTCCTCAATCTTGGGAGCCGTGCTCTGGTAAACAAAACCCAGGGCAAAGGCGGCACAGCATGTTATAAGCGCAAGTACCAGCGTCAGTCGGATCATTTCTTCCCCTTCACCTCCCCCAGCTTCCTCGGCCTGGTGTAACGATCAATCAGCGGAACCGTGATGTTCATCAAGAGTATGGAATAGGAGACGCCTTCCGGGTAACCTCCCCATAACCTTATTATACTCGTCAGGACGCCGCACCCCACACCGAAAATCAGCTTGCCTCTCGGAGTGACCGGTGATGTAACCATGTCTGTGGCCATGAAGAAAGCTCCCAGAACCAGGCCGCCGGAGAGCACATGGAAAAGGGGATACCCCGTGAACGCGCCCTTTCCACCCAGGATCCAGGTGATAAGGGCCACCGTTCCGATATAGGTGAGCGGGATTCTCCAGCATATTATGCGGCGGACCATCAGGTAGACAGCGCCTATCAGGAGAAGCAGCACCGATGTCTCACCGATGCAGCCTCCGACATTTCCCATGAAGAGATTCTTGAGCGACTGGCCCGAATAGAGCTCGTTAAGATATGAGGTGGCCCGGCTGACCTGCTCGGCGGGGGCGCCCGGCTCCAGCAGAAGACCCCTGGCGTAGCGGTATACGCCCAGCGGAGTCGCGGTGGTTATCGCCTGGATGCCTGACATGGTCCCGCGCGCGGGATCGGTCCAGGCCGCGGTCATATAAACCGGCCAGGACGCGAGCAGAAAGGCACGGCCGGCCAGGGCCGGATTCAGAGGATTGTATCCCAGACCCCCGAAGGGTATTTTGGCCACACCAATGGCGAAGACCGAACCCACCACCGGGAGCCAGTACGGTACTCCGGGCGGAACATTGAAAGCCAGGAGCAGCCCCGTGATCAGGGCGCTGCCGTCGGCTATTGTCACCTTTCGCTTCATGGCCACCTGGCAGGCGGCCTCCATCGCCACCGCCGACACACAGGTGAGCACGATGATTATCAGGGCCCTCAGGCCGAAGAAGTAGACCGCTCCGACAGTCGCGGGAACCAGGGAGAGCACTACCGCATACATCACGCCCTTAATGTTCATACCGTCACGCATGTGAGGCGACGGTGTAACGACAAGTCTCAAGACGGTCTCCCCTTTTGTTCGCTGCCGCTCTCTGTTCGATTACGCGCGCGGACCCGGAGCCTACTGCTTCTTCTTCCTTCTCGCCAGGATCTCGGCCTTACCGCGCTTCATAAGGT
>JASFOL010000152.1:0-4826 GCA_050116545.1 bacterium
ACGAGGTTCTCTATGGTTGGCAAGCGATCTTCAGGTTTCGACCTCGCGGTGATGGGCCGGGACGTGGCCCTGAGGGGCCGGCTGGCCGGGTCGCTCAGGAGTCTCGGCCACGAGGTTAGCGAGACCCTCGACCCCGAGGATACCATCGAGCTGCTGGCGCCCGGAGGGTACGATGTCCTGATTGCGGACATAGACGATTCCGGCCTGGACTATACCGATCTCCTGAAGCAGTGCAAGCGGGTCAGCAAGGACACCGCTATCGTTCTGATCGGAGGTTCATTCGGGGTTGACACGGCATTTGAGGCCGCCCGGCTCGGTGCGTACAAGTGTGTGGCCAAACCCGTGGAGCCCGAGAAAGTGATGGACGTGGTGAACAGGGCCCTTGACGGGGCGAGGCTGAAACGGGAGGCGCGGTCGGTCAGACAGATAATCGTCGGCTACAGGCAGACAGACAGGTTCGTTGTCGGCAAGAGCGACGTAATGCAGAAGATAGCCGAGGTCATAGAGAAGGTGGCCACAAGCAAAGCCTCGACTGTGCTGATACAGGGTGAGAGCGGCACCGGCAAGGAGCTGGTCGCCAAGGCGATTCACTATGAAGGCGACTTTCATGGTGACGCCAGGAAGAAGCCCTTCATGGACATCAACTGCTCCTCGCTGCCCGAGAACCTGCTGGAGAGCGAGCTCTTCGGATATGAGAAGGGCGCCTTCACCGATGCCAGGAAGCCCAAGCCGGGCCTGGTTGAGATTGCCGAGGGTGGATCGCTATTTCTGGACGAGATAGGCGAGATGCCGATCAGCCTCCAGGCCAAGCTGCTTCGCATGATCGAGACCAAGAGATTCCGGCGGGTCGGCGGCGTGGAGGATATCGAGGTAAACACCAGAATCATAGCGGCCACCAATCGGGACTTGCGCCTGGCCATGAAGGAGGGGCGTTTCCGCGACGATCTCTATTTCAGGCTGATGGTAATACCGATCTATGTTCCGGCCTTGAGAGAGAGGAAGGGAGACATACCCATACTGGCCAGCTACTTCATCGACTACTTCAATGGCGAACTCAACCGTTCCGTGCTCGGACTCTCGCGTGAGTCAAGCAATGTGATGATGAATTATCCCTGGCCGGGCAATGTGCGCGAGCTTCGCAATATCATAGAGCGTGCGATTCTGCTGGAGAGTACCGACCTGATCCTGCCGGAGCATCTTCCGCGCGAGATCCTGGAGGGTCAGGTTCCGGACCTGTCGACTTTGGGCTCAAGTTTTGAGGGAGGTCTGCCGATCAGCTTGAAGGAGGCCGAACGCAGAGCCGTGGAAGCGGCTCTGAATTGGGCCGAAGGAAACAAGAGTAAGGCGGCGCGTGTGCTCGGCATAACCAGGCAGACGCTCAGGCAGAAAATCAAGCTCTATGACCTGGCAAAGAACTGACCGGTCGATCACTTATTGACCACTCCCGCCTGAAGGTACCCCGCCCGGCCCGCTCACAGTCAGTCCCGGCGCCCGCAAGCCTGCACGGCAAAGGGACAAGCAGGTTTTTGAGCCTTCCTGTCCCGGCTTTCTGTTACCCCTCATGCCACCCGGAGCATGGAATTCGGGTGGGTGTTTTCTTACCACCAAACTTTCCCAAACGCCCTCACGTCATTGTCATAACATATTGATTTTCCAATAGATACAGCATGTCAGTCCAGTATGCTCCTCAAATACCGCGTCAAAACCGCCTTCACGAATAGCCCGTCGCGATAATCCTTTGGGAAGTCGTCGGTTAACATACGATTTGTCATTTCTTCACCTCTGCTGGTGCGGGCATAGAACCTGCAATTAGAGACGGGTGGTCTGCAAGAGAATCGGACAACGGAATACAGCAAGGATGGTGAAGAGATGGACAGGACACGCGTTGCTACTACCCCTCAGGAACTTGCGGAACTCTGGGCAACCTACCACAGAACGGAGTCCACGGCCGTCAGGGACACCCTGATCAAGAAGTATCTCTACCTGGTCCGTTATGTCGCCGGGAAGATGGCGATGTCGGTTCCTCCTTCGGTGGAGATCGACGACCTCGTCAGTTCCGGCGTGGTCGGCCTCATGGATGCCATCGGCAAGTATGATCCGGGCCGTGACACCAAGTTCGAAACCTATGCCGTTGCCCGGATAAGGGGAGCAATCGTCGATGACCTGAGATCGCTTGACTGGGTACCTCGCTCGGTGAGACGCAAGGCCCGTGTGGTGGAGGAAGCTTACAACAGCCTGGAGAACGAGCTGGGCCGGGCCGCAAGTGATGATGAGATTGCGCGCAAACTCAATATGTCGGTCGATGAGTTCAGGTCGATCGTGGAAGAGGTTGTGTCCGCAGGCCTGCTGTCCCTCGATGATTTCGTGGGCAACCAGGACGGGGAGAGGACCACCCGCATCATAGACCTGGTTTGCGCCAAGGATGCAGTCAGTCCGTCCACTCACCTCGAGTCCGAGGAGATGAAGGGCACCCTGGCCGGTGCAATCCTCAATCTTCCGGAAAAGGAGCGCACGGTCGTCGCGCTCTACTACTACGAAGACATGACCTTGAAGGAGATAGGGCGCACCCTGGGCGTCAGTGAATCCAGGGTCTCCCAGATTCACACCAAGGCGATGCTGAGACTCCGCGGGAGGCTCAAGTCAGTGCAGGATTCGCTGATCTCATCGATCACCGAACGGGGCGCGAGCGGCCATGGCGGTACAGCATCGGTCGCGGACGAATCCATTGCCCGTCAGCTCGTTTCCACTCACTAAACCCAAGGAGACCACACCGATGAGATCGAACCAGTCTTCTGATGTTTCGTCCACCGCAGTTCTGGAAAACGAGTGCAAGACGGCAGTCGATGAGCGCGCGGGGAAGGACCGGGTCCTGGTAGTAGATGACGAAGAAGCGGTGGTTGGTGCCCTTGCGGAGTTCTTCAGTCTGCGCGGCTATGAAGTCGAGACAGCCATGAATTCCAGGCAGGCCCTCGGCAGAATTCATGACAAGGACTTCAGCATAGTCATAAGCGATCTCAGGATGCCGGGAATGAACGGTGTCGAGCTGCTGGAGCACGTGATGGACGAGGACCCTGAAACCGTCGTGATCATCATGACCGGTTATGCGAGCGTCCAGTCGGCGGTCGACGCGCTCAGGAAGGGGGCGTACGACTACGTGGTCAAGCCCTTTTCCATGTATGAGCTCGAGAAGACCGTGAAGCTCGGCCTGGAGAAGCGCAGGCTTCAGAGGGAGAATGTCGAGCTCTCCCACCTGACGCGCAAGCTGATCGAGGTCGACCAGATCAAGTCCAATATCATCAGCACGGTCTCGCATGAGTTTCGCACGCCTCTGATGTCGCTCAAGGGCTATCTCAACATGATGACCCAGTTCCTGGAAGAAAGCGACGACGACAATGCAACCGAGAAGACCTGGCTCAGGGCAATGAAGGACAATCTGGGCCGCCTGGAGATGTTGATACTCAACCTTCTGCTGATGACAGAGGCCAATGCCGGGGACCTGTTGATCACCACCGACAAGATCGATCTCTCCAAGGTTATCGGTGAGTCCATTTCAAGGCTGGATCCCCTGACAAGGACCAAGGAGATCGCCATCAGATTCGACCATGCCGATGACGGCAGTCTGGTGGGCGACGCTGAGAAGCTGGGCGTCGCGGTGACCAATATCCTCGAGAACGCCATCAAGTTCAACCTGGAGTCCGGCGCCGTCGAAATCGGAATGACCGGCACATCGGATCCGGAGGGTGTCCGCCTTTCGATCCTGGATACGGGCATAGGCATACCTGACAACAAGATCGGCAGCATTTTCAACTCGTTCACTCAGGGCGACATGACCCACACGCGGCGGTTCGCGGGCGCAGGTCTCGGCCTTTCGGTGGCGAAGGCAATTGTGGAAGCGCACGGCGGCTCAATTGACGTCGTAAGCAAACCCGGACAGGGCAGCACATTCCACGTGTGGTTGCCCCGTCGATACGGGGGAGAGCATGGAGACAACTAAAGGCAGCATGCCGGATGACCTGTCAACCATACGGATTGCGGTGATCGATGACGATGAGGACATTGTCGCTGTTCTCGGCGAAGTCTTGAAGAGAGCCGGCTATGAGCCCGACCTCTACAGCAGGTCCGGTGATGCGCTGCTGGCGGCGACTTCTCAGGAGTACGATCTCGTGATCAGCGATCTGGAGATGCCGGAGGTTTCGGGCGGCGAGATCCTCACGTCGGTCAAGCGAGTGTTTCCGCTGACCGAGGTGATAATGATCACCGGCTATGCCAGCGTGAAGTCCGCGGCCGACGCCATGCACAAGGGGGCCCATTCCTATCTGGCCAAGCCCCTGACCTCGACCCAGATCGTGGCGCATGTCAAGAAGGCCATAGAGAGGCGCCTGCTTGCCCTGGATAACCAGAGGCTGATCTTCGAGCTGAGCAATACCAATGAGACATTGCAGAACAAGGTCAGGGAACTGGCACATCTCAACGGACTTCTCAAGCAGACCCAGAAGGACCTTGTCAAGGTCGAGCGCCTCGCGGCGATCGGTGAGGTGGTTGTCAGCATCAACCACTGCGTCAACAACAGCATCTCCGGGATCAAGGCCGCGGTCCGTTTCATGAAGAGCATCGGAAATGTCAACAAGGAGGGCATCAAGGCCCTCGAGACCATCGAAGACGAGTGCGGCGAAATCGAGGCGGTCGTGACGCGGCTCAAATCGCTGCGGGAAGCGACCCCCACTGAATACGCCGATGGCATCCGAATGATCGATCTCAAGGAAGAGGAAGAAAATGTACTCACCAAATCGTAACGAAGCCGTCCAGGAACAGGTCCTCAATCTTCA
>JASFOL010000153.1:0-4824 GCA_050116545.1 bacterium
CAGCACGTCCGGATGCGAAGTCCACTGGCCGCCCGCCGGATCGTATCTCATCAGCCCCCCGCCCCAGAACCCGACCCAGAGCGACCCGTCGGGATGATTGTCCAGGGCAAATGGATTGCTGGAGTTCAGTGTGGGAGTGCTCACCCGGTCCCACTCGAAACCATCATAGGCCAGCAGACCGATATTGGCATCTTCAACGCCGGACCACCGTGTGCCCGTCGCGACCCACACCGTGCCTTCCGAGTCCACCTCGATGTCCTCGGCATAGTTGCCGGCCGGCCCGGCGGACCGGTGGAGCTCCCATCCATCCTGCCCTAAGACCGCCATCCCGTCCGGGGTCCCCATCAAGACCTCAACAGGCGGTTCCTGAAAGTTGGCGTAGTTGACGTAGATGGAGGAAACGTCCCATAGCTCCCTCGGAAGCCCTTCGGTGTTGCGCTTCCAGGACTGGCTCGCGAAGTCATACCTGGAGGGGCCGTTCGAGGTGGCCACCCAGACCGTGGTATCCACCGCCCCTATCGCATAGAGCTCGTCATTCTTGATGAAGGTCTTGGGTATAACATTCAGCTCTGCGCCGTCATATGTATAGATGGATTCCTCAGCGACGATCCAGAAAAGGCCCTCATCGTCATAGTCCATGCTCCCGGCGGCGCGCCCCGACAGCAACTCGCTCCACTCGCGCCGGTCGATGTCGAATGAGAAGACTCCGCAATCCGTGCCTACCAGGACTTCGGTGTCATTTAGCGCCACGCTCAGGGCCTGGCTGCAACCTGAATTCGCCCAGTCGGTGCCGTCATAAAAGGTCCAGAACTCACCGTTGCTGAACAAGGAAATCCCGCCTGTGGTTGCGACCACGGTCAGCAGGCCATATGCGTCCATGTCATTCACGTAATCGCTCAAAAGTCTCAGGGTTGTAGTGCTGTGCCAGTCCCAGGTATCGCCGCTGCGGCGCACAGACACTCCCTCTCCCCAGGTCCCTATCCAGAGCGCCCCGGGTGGGCCATAGACGACATCGGTCACCGAGTTGCTGCGCAGGCCGCCTGCCGACTTGAGTATCTTGAATTCACCGCCGGTGGGGATGGCCATCACGACCGCGCCGGCAGTGGTTCCCAGGTAATACGCGCCGGGCGCCGCCGACACCGACGTTACATCGTTCGAGTTAACATGGGTCTCCCACCGGTCCTGGGCCAAGGCCGGGAACGCGGCCGCAACCAGTGATGCAATCAAGAGCACAAACCTCATCGTCCACCCTCCTTATCAGCTCCTGGATGTCCGTTTCCAAACAAGTCCGGTAAACTTCTCAGGCTCAAGAGGACGATCTCCAGGTCGCTGGAGACAGACCAATTCTGAAGATAATACATATCCATCCTGTCTTCCTGGACTTTCGCGGCCTGGCCGGTAGTGACCCGCCAGGGTCCGGTCAGGCCGGGCTTCATGCTCTCGCCGCTTACCGGCTGGCGCGGGCCCACCAGGCTGCGGCTGCCGGAGAGCACCCGCCAGAAACCGGACATCGCCCGGGCCCAGGCGGCGAAGTTGCGATGCGAGAGAGCCTGCCATATAAACACGGCCGGCGCGAGAACCAGCAGCCCCAGCATTCCCAGCAGGGCCGCCGTGAAGTCCACCACATACTTGGTGAAAAGCCGCACGCCTGCCAGCGTCGTCACGGGGAAAACCACCACCGGGGTTCCGGCGACCTCGTCAATCTGGGATCCCCGGATCAGCATGTCGGTCACCTCTGAGACCACCTTCACCTCCGCTCCGGAGCTCCTGGCCGCATTGACTATTGCGCCGATCTCCTGCCGGGTCAGATTACGGTCGCCCACCAGAACCTCGTGAACCCTGTGTTCGGCGACAGTTCCCCTTATGTCGTCCGTTGTTCCGATCAGGGGTCTCATGCTCTCGGGAAATTCCCGGCCCGCCGGCGCGATATATCCGACGAAATCATAGGCCTCGTCCGCGGCGGCTTCCAGCTTGGCTCTGAGACCGGCGGCGTGAGCGTCCTCCCCCACAACCGCCACCCTTCTCAAGTCGAAGAGCCCCCGTCTCAATCCGCTGTGAAGGCTTCTCTGGACGGAGCGGCCCGTGGTCACAAGCAGCGCCGCTATCGGCCAGAACACGAGCACCACGAAGCGGGAATACGCGATGGACTGTGTCAGGTAGGTGGCCGCCATTATCACCAGCGAGCTCAAAAGGACGGCCCGAGAGATCCTGATAAGGTCCCTGGCAAAGCTGGTCCGGCTGAGCCTGCGGTAGAGCCCGGAGTAAAGGAATGAGAAGAAGCAGACTATATTGACCAGGATAAGGAAGTCCCTGTATATCAACACGGTGTAAACGGGCTTGGCAAACATGCCCCCGACATCGATCTCTCTAACCAGGTACCTGAAGAAATAGGCGAGAACAAAGGATATGTTTATCATTATCACATCGGACAGCACCGTGCCCAGAATCCCCAGGGCACGTCTCTCACGTTTGACCGAATGCATCGCGGAACTCCATTTGTCATAGAAGCGAAAAGTGCTCAGGAGATGATTGACCAGTTTGCGGTCCGGAAGCCGCCCGGCGCTTTCGCGCCTGTAATGGTGCTTCATCTCGCTTGAGTGAGCATAGCACACCCTCCAGCCGTGCTTCTTCATCCGATAGCACCAGTCCACGTCCTCGAAGTAAAGGAAGAACCTCTCGTCCATTCCGCCGACGGCCTCATAGGCCTCGCGCCTGATCATCATGCATGCCCCTGTGACCCAGTCCACTTCCCTGTCGGAGTCATGGTCCCAGTCCAGCATCAGGTGCTTCCTGGACAGGCTGGAATTCGGGAACAGCTTACCCAGGAATGTCCGCCTGAGAAGCACCACCGGGATCGTGTAGAAGGTGCGGCAGGACATCTGGAGTGAGCCGTCGGGATTGAGGAGCTTCGAGGCCGCGATCCCCGCATCCGGGGTCTTCTCCATGAACTCCCAGAGCTTGATGATGGCCTCCGCGCCGGTTTCTATGTCGGGATTGAGCACCAGGAAATAGCCGCCGGAAGCTTCCTGAATCCCCCGGTTGACCGCCTTGGCATAACCCAGGTTCACCGCATTGCGTATGGTGCGCACGCGTGGGAATTCGGCCTCAATCATGTCGGCGCTGCCGTCGGAGGAGGCATTGTCGATCACTATCACCTCGCCTACGATGCCGGGAAGATCGCCGAAGAGAGATGCCAGGCAACGCCGTATATAGTCTCTGGTATTATAGGACACTATTATTATCGAAACCGAAGGCATCTGTCCTGTGTCGTCCATCATGGCGAACCCCTTACATCCGTCCCGCAAGGGCCCTCAGCCTGAACCACCACACCTTCCAGATTGCCTCCCACACTATGCTGTTGGACATCTTGGAAGTCCCTGAATGGCGCTCGATGAAGACGATGGGGATCTCGGCTATCCGGAATCCCTTTCGCCAGGAACGAAAGGTCATCTCGATCTGAAAGCAATAACCGTCGGAGATTATGCTGTCCAGGTCGATTTGCTCCAGGACCTCCCTCCTGAAGCACTTGAATCCTGAGGTGACGTCGTGGACAGGCACACCGGTGATGATCCTGCTGTACATATTGGCGAAGTAGCTCAAGAGGAGACGCTGCATCGGCCAGTTGACGACATTGACGCCCTTCACGTACCTGGATCCGATCACGAGGTCATTGTCCTTCACGGCCTCGAGGAGTTCCCCTATGTACTTGGGGTCATGGGAGAAGTCCGCGTCCATCTGAACCAGCAGTTCGGCCCCCTCGGCCAGCGCCAGCTTGAAGCCGTCAATATAGGCCGACCCCAGTCCCATCTTGCCCGGCCTCTTGAGCAGCTTGACACGGGGATTGCCGGCGGCCACCTCCTCAACCCTTTCGGCTGTCCCGTCCGGCGAGTTGTCGTCGACGATGAGGATGTGCACGTCAGGCCCGGCGTCCAGGAGCGAGTCGATCAGGCTGTCTATGTTCTGTCTCTCATTGTAGGTAGGTACCACTATGGTAGTGCTAGCCATTTCCCGACCTCTTCCTGGCGCGCCGCCAGCCGGCGGCGACGATCAACCCCACTGCGGCGCAGCAACCCAGACATATGTATGTCCCCAGCCTAAACCAGGGCGAGTCATATTTCATCGTAATTCTGTGCTCTCCGGCCGGCAGCCTGACGGCTCTCATCGAGATATCGCAGCGCTGGACGGGCACTTCCTCCCCATCCACCTCCGCCTTCCAGTAAGGCAGGTAGTTGCCGCTATAGTAGAGGTATCCCTCCGATTCCAACCGGGCCTGTATCACTATGCCGTTCGGATCATCATTCTCGATGGTGGCGCCTTCACCGGGCAGCCTCTCGCCACCGGCCATCGGCTCGCCGCCGTGGAGCACAATCGTGTCGGACGGGTCGAAATCGGGGCTCTTGATCATGTCCAGGGCCGCGTCGTCATCCTCGGCCACCACCGCATTGTGGACTATCAAGGCCCGCTCCAGGTATCCCCGATTCTCGTAGACGAAAGCCCTGCCGAACTCCTGCCTCAGGATCAGCATCGGATGGGAAATCCGCTCGCTGGTGAGTACGTATTTCACATTGGTTATGGACATCACATTCATGTTGTTGAGGTTCGCCTGGTTTTCCCCGATCAGGGTGTCATAGAAGCGGACCCGGTTATCATAGAAACCGTTCGCGGTCTCTATCCCGAAGATCGGAAGATAGTTCCTGTTGTAGAAGCTCCATCCCGTGATGGGAAGAACCCGGAAATGCCCGTTGTCCTTGCGCACGTACTCGATCATCGGGTCTGTTCTCACGAAGTCTCCCACTTCAATATACTCAATGAAACGGGTGGAAT
>JASFOL010000154.1:0-4809 GCA_050116545.1 bacterium
AACAGAGAAACCGGATAGAACAGGTCGCCGTGCATGGCGTCGACCACCGGCAGCCCGCCGAGTATATAAGGGTCCCAGAGCGGTATGGTGCCGTTCGCCTTCCAGTAGTCGGCGACCACCTTGCGCATCATGTAGCCCATCGGCACCATGTCGGTGCCGCTCAGCATCTTGTCGGAGAAGATGAAGCCGCCGAAGATCGTGATCACTATCACCGCCAGCAGGCCGATGGCGATCCAGTCCCATTGAGCAGGCTTAAGGTCTCTCATTTTCTGTCCCTCGCAAGAAGCAGAATGCCGATTGTACCCAGTTCGGCGACCGTGACCCACAAGCGGGCCACCAGCGGGATCAAAGAAGGATAGGGCTTTTCCACCAGCCCGGACAAGAGAACTCCCGATATTCCTTCACGGACACCCAGCCCGGCCGGGGTAACCACGCTCAGGAGCCCGCCGGCCCAGGCGATGGCATTGACCCCGATCATCTCGGGCAAGACCGCCGCCCCCGTGGAATAGAACCCGGGCGGGGCGCCGGAGACCCAGAAGGCCGTTCCAATGAGATGAAAACCTATCCCGTAGATGCCCCAGCAGATAACGTACAGCACCAGGACCTTGAGGATGTCAGGATATGAGAGATCGAAGTCGGCCGGGAGCCGCTTGAATTTCTTCAAGACCCATCTGATCACCGCGGGGTGCACCGCCGCGATCACCACCGGGACAAGCACCAGCCCAAGCAGGTATTCCCGCCTGGCCAGCACCGGGCTCGTCATGGCGGCGATGCCGAAAGCAATGATGGCGCTGGCCAGCACCAGCGCGAGCTCCAGGCCCATGGCCACAGTCGCCGTGCTCCTGGGAATGCCGGCCCGCTCGCAGAGATAGATTCTCCCGAGAGCAAACCAGATCTTGCCGGGGACATACCTTCCGGCCTGGGACAGAAACCATATTCTCATGCTCTCGCGGTATGCGATCGCATATCCCAGCCTGGCCAGGATGTACTGCCAGAGTCTGCCATATGCCGGGAAGAGCACGGCAAGCATCAGGAAGGAACCCGCGATCCGCCAGGGCCTCACGGTGAAACGGATGGTCTCCATATCGGCCAGGCCCGAAACCAGGTTCCTTATAATAAAGAAGAGAATCACACCGGCCACCGCGACACCGATGGTCTTTCTAACGGCAGGCTTCATCGACTATGGCCTTTCCACTTCCCCGAGCCGCCTGGCGATAACATCCATTATCTTCTGGGCCGCGTGCCCGTCGCCATAAGGGTTTCTCCGTACCAGCATCTTCCTGTAGGTCTTCTCCGACTCGAGGAGTTCGGTCGCGGCGGACACGATCCGGCTCTCAGTGGTTCCGACGATCTTCACAGCACCGGCCTTGACCGCCTCGGGCCTCTCGGTCACCTCTCTCATCAACAGCACGGGCTTGCCGAGCGAGGGGGCCTCTTCCTGTATGCCGCCCGAGTCCGTGATTATGAAGCTGCATGACTTGAGCAATTTGACGAAGTCCTTGTAGTCCAGAGGATCGATAAGGAGCACGCGCTCTACCCCGCCCAGGATCTTCCTGACCGTGCCCCTGACATTGGGGTTGGGATGGACCGGAAACACCACCATCGCCCCGGTGTGTCTGCGGACTATCTCCCTGAGGGCGCGCATCATCCCCTCGAAGCTCGGCCCCCAGCTCTCTCTGCGGTGCGCGGTGACCGCGATAACCCTGTTCCGCTTGAAGTCGATTGCAGCCAGCCGCTTGGACGAGAAGCGGTATCTCCTGGACGCGACGTGGAGCAGCGCATCGATCACGGGGTTTCCAACCACGGAGATCCGCCGCCGGGGCACGCCTTCCGCGAGCAGGGAGTCCCTGGCCGTGGAGGTCGCTGCGAAATGCAGGTCTGTCAGCGCCGACGTCAGTTTCCTGTTGATCTCCTCTGGAAACGGACTGTACTTCCTGTATGTTCTGAGACCCGCCTCGACATGGCCGACAGGTATCTTCAGATAGTATGCGGCGAGAGAGCCCACGAAGGTGCTGGTGGTGTCCCCCTGGACCAGCACTATGTCGGGCTTCTCCGCCCTGATCACTCCTTCCAGCTTCCTGACCAGCCGGGCTGTCACCTCAAAGAGCGACTGGCGCGGCTTCATTATGTCCAGATCATGGTCGGGCCTGAGCCTGAAGATCTCGAGGACATCATCACACATCTTCCTGTGCTGCGCCGTCAGGATAAGCACGGGCTTGACCCCGCGGCGTTTGCGGGCCTCGATGGCGATGGGCGCCATCTTTATTGCTTCCGGCCTGGTTCCGACGATGATGGCGACTTTAGGCATTGGCCCTCTCCCCCAGGACTTTCCGGTAGATTTCCTCATGCGTATCGGTCATTTTCCCGATGCTCCAGTTCGCTTCCACGCGGCGCCGGGCCTCGGCTCCAAGATCGGCCATGTCGGTCCGCCGGGAAGCCTTCTCCACGGTTTCGGCGATCGCCTCCGGCCGTCCGGGCTCAAACAGCATGCCCACCCGGTCGTCTATGATCTCAGGCAGGCCCCCCACCCGGGACGCGGCCACCACGCGCTCGCATGACATGGCCTCCAGGGCCGCTATTGACGTGGCCTCTACCAGAGACGGCACCACAACCAGGTCCGCGGACGAGTACACCGAAGGCATCCTGGAGTTCTCAACCCCTCCCATGAAAACAATGCGGTCACCCACACCAAGATCCCGGGCCAGCCGGCCGAGATCGCCAGCCAGCGGACCGTCTCCAGTGATATAGAGCCTCACCTTCATGCTCTCCTTCAGGATGCCCATGGCGCGAATAAGGAACTCAACGCCGTTCTTGGCAACAAGCCTCCGCGGACAGACCAGTACGTACTCGCCTTCCGCTTTCTCGAGGCTGCCGGCGACCGGCTTGAAGGTCTCCGTGTCGATTCCGTTTACGATCGGCACGGTCCAGGACCCGGGCACCAGATCGGCTACCACCCGGTCTATCTCCTTGCTTGTCGACAGGATGGAACGGGCCTTTCTCAATACCAGGTTCAGAGGCGGCCTCATTGCGGGGTTCCTGGCCATCCTGAGGAAATGCGACGAGTGAACCGTGACCACCAGAGGCCGGCCATACAGCAGGGCCGCGACGCTTCCGCCCAGGGCCGATGCGAAAGTGTGGCAATGGACGAGGTCGAAATCCCTGGCCGCAAAGGTGATCTCGGGGGCCGAGAACACGCTGCCCAGGCTCCAGCCGATGAAGTGCTTTCCGAATGAGGGGAGCCTGCGCACCTCGATCCCGTCCATGTCTTCGCTGGCCGGAGATGAGGCTTCAGTCCTGGTGGTGATCACCTTGACGGTATGTCCCCGCCTGACAAGCTCCCGCGCGAGGAAGTAAACATGGCTCTCTATACCCCCCTGGCGAGGAGGGAAGTATATACTGGGCATCAGGATTCTGAGATCAGGGTTCATAGTTCTCACCTGTCCGGCCCGTCTCACCTGTCCGGCCCGCCGGGACATCGAAACGAAAGACCGCCGTCACCGGCTCTTCGGTGAAATAGGCATCCTCCAGGTAGTCGGTCATCTCTTTGAGCACCGGTATCAGATACACGTCTGTCGCGGACGTGCCCGCGCCAAGCTTCTCAAGCACGATATAATCCGGGCGCGCCTCAAGCAGATACTCCCGCATGGCGGCCTTGTCCCTGGTGAACGGATAGGCGATGGTTCTGCGATTGCTGAACAGATAGAACAGGAAAGGCTTCCTGCACAGCACTATGGCGTCCTCATCTGAGTTGGTGCCGATCCACTCCGCGGCATCGAAGTACCTCACCCAGCCCGGCGGATAGTCCCTGGAGCGGCCTATGAACCTGTGTAGCGCGATGGTATTGGTCAGGGCAAGAAGAGCGCAGATCACCGTGACGACGATACCGCGTGCCCCGAAGAAGCCGAAAAGCCACCTTATTCCGGCGTACAGGTAGATCGCGAGCAGGGGCGCCATCGGAATCATGAAGCGCTCGCTGCGCCACACCTCGGGCCAACCCAGGTAGATCAACATATAGAGCACGATATACAGACTTATGAGCAGGGTCTTCTTTCGAAGCGCGACCGCTCCGAACACCGCAATCACGATCACAAGCACCGAGAAGAGGGAGGTGGTGGCAATCTCACCGAACTCCCTTATGGGTTTGACCAGCGTGGGAAGAACAATCGTCGGCAGCAGGCCGCCAAGATATGCCGTGCCGTTGATCCAGGCCCGGCTTATCAGGCCTGAGAAGGTGACCGTCCCCTGGTCCGGGTCATATGGATTGGCCGAAAGCAGGACATTGAGATACCTGCTTCCCTCTCCGGCCACCAGGTAGTTGCGTATGCCCCACAGCCCCGAAACCACGACGAAACCGCAGAGCAGGATCACGGCCTCTCTTCGTCTTGACTTCAGGAAGAGGAAAATCGCCGAGGCCAGAACCAGGCTGGCGCCGGCCGTCCGCGTGAAATAGGCCCATATGCAAAGCGCCAGCCCGGCGAATGCGGTCCGGCTGTCCCTGGTCCCCTTCATGACCAGATAGAGGGCCAGGAGGCTGAAGAGCATATATGGCACGTCCGAGAGCACCTGATACGAATACTCTATCACCGAAGAGGATATGGCCACGGTCAATGCCGCCAATGCTGCTAGGGTATCACCGATCAGCCGCCGGCCAAGCAGAAATGTGAGGCCCGCCGCGGCCACGAAGCACAAAAGGACATTGATCTTCATGGACTTCACCGAGTCCCCGAAGATAAACGACCAGCCGGCTAAGAAGGCCGGAAATCCAGGGGGATATTTGGTGGCGGGACGAAGCTCCGGATGATTGATATA
>JASFOL010000155.1:0-4793 GCA_050116545.1 bacterium
TTCACCACATGCGGTGTATTTGCTGCACGCACCCGGTTCACTGGATATAGCCCAATGCGCGAAGTTGTTTCTTCGCCTCCTCGCTCAAGTCGGCAGGTGTTTCGCCTGCGTATCTTCCTGCAATGCGCCATACCAGTATATATGGGGGGGCAGGTCTGCCAGCTGGCCCCGAGACTGACGCTACCTTGGCGGCCCGCTGGGGCAGCGCAAACGGCATGGTCCCGGGATTATCGAGAGCCTCTCCGATGAAGGTCCTGCTCTCGGCTGTTTCGCCGTCGATCCTGAAGTCCATCTCCGGGCGAAGGCCCCCCGGCGCGTGGATTCTCAGGCCCATTGTGACGGGGTCCGCGGCCGCCAGGTCTTTGATCTCGAACACGGATGGAGAGCTGCCTGCAGGCAACTCCGCCGTTGCGGTCAGCCCTTCTCCGCCTGTCTTGAAGGGGCAGATCCAGCCGCCCCTGTTGCCGCTCTCGGTGGACACAGTCAGATCAAAGTGATGCGGGGCGCCTCCTCCCCAGACTTCCAGGAACCACTGATCGGACATTTCGAACAGGGCCCTGGCGATATAATCCTCCAGGGGGGTGGCCTCATCCCGGTGCCGGTTCATGAGGTTCTCCGACTCGGTGCGGTCCTCCACCAGGTTGTAAAGCTCCTCCGCCCCCGAGGAGATCTCATAGACGAGCTTCCAGGGATAGGCCGAGACGGCCTTCCTCTCCGGGCCCTCCCGGATGCCCTCCGAGTAAGCTACCCGGGAAGGAAAGAGCATGCCGTCTCCGCCGGCGGGCGCCACGCCGTTTTCAATCAACGGCACCAGGCTTATGCCCTCGAATCCGGGGTCGGATTCAAGCCCGACAAGGTCGAGCACCGTCGGCGTCACATCCGCCAGGCGCACCTGCTCTGCCACCCGTCTGTTCTGCGCTCTGACACCCGGACCGGCCATTATGAGGGCGACACTTATGACTTCATTGTGGAGTGTGTGTCCATGACCCACTCCTCCATGCTCGAAGAACTCCTCCCCGTGATCGCTCAGGAGGATGATATTGGTTTCCTCCCGTAGGCCGCGTTCCTCGAGTCCTCCGAGGAGCTCTCCAATCATGCTGTCCGCGAAGGCTATCTCACCGTCATACAGAGCTATCACATGTTCCCGGTCCCGCCGGTCGATGCCGCCGTGGCCGTCGGAGAGCCTGAAACCCACCCTGGCCGGCCCGCCGACCGCGAGACTTCTGAGGCTGACATCATTTCCCAGTTCCCCCCGGTAGCCGGGATCGAACAATGTATCATAGGGCCGGGGCGGGGCATAGGGATCGTGAGGGTCCCAGTAGTGCAGGAAAAGCAAGAAGGGCTTCTCCCCATGGCCGTCGATCCACTTCAGGGCCAGGACGGTCACCTGGTCGGCTGTCCTGAACATGCTCTCGTCCCCGAGATCATAGTGCTGGAAGCCTCTTGCAATGCCCGTGGCACTCGAAAGAACCGGAGCGCTGACGATTCCTCCCGTGGCATACCCGGCTTCCGACAGCAAGCCCGCCAGAGTGGGGAATGATGTTCGCATCTTGTTGCGCAGGGTCCCGGCGCCGTGCTGGGTGGGGTACAGGGAGGTGAACACCGTGCCGAAAGAAGGGAGGGTCCAGGGACACTGGCTCACCGTGTTCTCGAACACCACGCCCCGGTCGGCCAGGCGATCGATATTGGGACTGGTCCGCCGGCCGTACCCATAGCATCCCAGGTGGTCAGGCCTCAAGGTGTCGACGGCGATGATGACGACATTCTTCGGCCTGCTCTCGCTCCCGCAGGCCGCCGCCATCAGGCAGGAACACAATAGCAGGGCCGCCAGTGATTGAATCGGATGGCGGCTATGTAGACCGAGAGTGATCATCGCGCATGAGCCTACATCAATCGACCGGTGAAATCCAGCGGATCCCCGGTCCGGGCAAAAAAAAGGGGCTCACTGCGTGAGCCCCTGTGATTCTGCGGATCCTAGAAATGCACTGAGAGATAGAACGCGACCGGATACCAGTTAAGGTGATTGCCCGAGTAATCCGACCAGGTGTACTTGTCACCATCGCAGGGCTCTATCTCGCACTTGCCCGACTGGTACATATAGGCAACGCGGTATTCTCCGCCCAGGCTCATGCCCTGGGTGAAGTACCACTGGAAGCCAAGCGCGCCCATCACGTCGAAGCTGTTGCCGTTGAAGGTCCTCTTGTAGGCGTCACAGGACTCACTTCCCTTGAGCTCCTGGCTGTTATACATGTATCCGAGGCCGACGCCCATGTACGGGGCGATGCTGTGAATGGTCGGGAAGTACTTCTCGTACATGACGTCGAAGCCGAAGCCCAGGCAGGAGACTTCCTTGTCATGGCCGTCGCCGTACTCATCGGCCCAGGTATCGGCGCCATAGGCAATATTGACGCCGAACCTGACGGCCCTGCCGTCATTGATGAAGTATCTGATCCCGAAGCCGCCGCCGCAGGTGTAGCAGTCATCTATGCAATAGTCATCTTCACAGATGCCGCCCGGGCTCGGGAAGTAAGAGCGCAGGCCGAGATAGGAGAGACCCTCGAACCGGAAGACCAGCTGGCGGTCGCCCTTGCTCAACATGGGCTCGCCGCCGGCATATACGCTGCCTGCGAAAATACAAAGGGCCAGGACGGCTATTACAAAGAGATGAATGTGCTTCATTATGGCTAACCTCCTCAAGGTCAATTGCATCTAAAAACAAGAAGAATGGAGCCTGGTACTGTTACGGCACTATCACCTCCTTTGCCAAAATTGTGCTATTTCGACATGTTCAGCGTCTTTTTTGCATTTCTTGGTTTTGATTGCAAGCTTTTTTTTCAGTCAGGCTTGGCCGGAACCGATGAGGTTGCTATGGAGTCCGAGGTCTGTTATAATCTCTTGAGACAGGTAGGAGTACATCTATGAAGAGACTGATTGTGGTTATATTGCTGATCGCAGTTGTCGGCATCACGTTTTCCTGCTCCAAGAAGGAGAGCAGGAAGGTCAGGATGCAGGCAGGTGAAGCTCTCGGCAGAGTGGTTGTTTTGGGGTTTGACGGGCTCGAGCCTACGCTGGTTCGCAAATGGGTGAAGCAGGGATATCTTCCCACATTCGAGCGCGTAATGAAGGAAGGCGCTTTCGGCGACCTCATAACCGTGCTTCCTCCATCTTCGGCTTCAGCCTGGACCTCGGCGGTTACAGGTGTGAATCCCGGAAAGCACGGCATATATGGTTTCCTCAACACAAGCAGTCCGACCGTTTCAGACGAACCTGTTTTCAATACCTCAAGAGACAGAGGCTTCAGGCCGGTCTGGGATGTGCTGGGTGAATACGGCCGCAAGTCCTGCATAGTCAATATTCCGCTGAGTTCGCCGGCGGACAGTCTCGATGGGCTTATGATCGCCGGCTTTCCTCACGCTTCGGAAGACAAGAGGTCCTACTACTATCCCCCATCCCTGGATAAGATCCTGGGCGACTACACTTTCGACGCCTTCAGGGTTACCTGCGCCAAGAACCGGGAGGAGAGGTTCCTGACCAAGATGCAGGCAATCGCCAGCAAGAGACTGAATCTGGGCCTGCATCTCTTCGAACAGGACGACTGGGACCTTTACTGGCTGGTCTTCACCTTTCCGGACAGGTATCAGCACTATCTGTGGAAGTACATGGATACCAATCATCCCATGTATGATCCCGTCAATGGGCCGATCTACGGCGACAAGATCCTCCAGGCCTATATCCAGGCCGATCACTATCTGGACGAGTATCTGAAGAGGCTGCGAGAGGACGATTTGCTGATCCTGATGTCGGACCATGGTTTCGGGCATCTTTACTACACTATCAACACCAATAACTTCATCCACAGGACGCTGGGCACCAATGACAATGTGCACTGCGCCGACTTCTTTGGCGGGAAGTTCATGATCACCGTCGACGGCCCCAATGCCGAGGAAAAATACCTGAGCATCAGGAACAGGTTGATCGAAGGCCTGAAGACACTTGTGGATCCGGTCAGCGGTGCCGCCATCATCGATTCGATCTACCTTAAGGAAGAGATCTACAAAGGACCATACGTGAGCACCGCCCCGGACATAATGTGCTTCGAACGTCCGGGCTATCTGCTGTTTTCCCTTCCCAATACGCCGGACCTGAGGCTGATAGACGCGGGTCCCCAGCCGGACAAGGGGTTTTCCGGTTTTCATCGCAGGCATGGTACTTATGCCCTGATGGGAAAGAACGTGAAGCCCGGCGCGACAGGGGATGCCAGGATAGTGGATGTGGCCGCGGTGATCTACAGCTATCTGGGCGTGCCTGCGCCAGCTGAGCTTGACGGAAGGATCCCGGCGGCGCTGTTCAAGGATGACTCCGCGGGCACGATGCGGCTGGTGAAGTCTGATGAGACCGGTTACAAGAGGCCCACCGTTCTTGCCAACCAGGACTCAGAGACGATGGAAAGCCAGCTGAGAGCGGTTGGTTACATCCAGTGAGGCAATGCGAACCGAAAAGATTGGGCTGCGCAGACTACTGAGAGATGTCCTCAGCCACGACGGCATGGAAAGTGGCCTGCGGCGTGATATATCCAGGGCCATTTCCGAGCCGGATCCGCTGGTTGCCTGGGAGAGGACCCTGGAGATTCTCCAGAGCCTTAACCGGGCCGGCAAGCTGACCTGGCAGGGAGTGGCGGAGAAGAACGGCGAGAGGTACCTCAGGTTCCGCGACCCCGACTCCGGAAATGTGTTTTCTCTGATGGAGCCGCCGACGGTCAAGGCAGAGGTCCTGCCCTGTCTTCCCCGGGGGTT
>JASFOL010000156.1:0-4753 GCA_050116545.1 bacterium
TCACCACCAGGCCAAGCTTTTCGGCCAGCCTCTTGTAGCGGGCCGCCTCACTTTCGCTGTGCTTGGGATGGTATACCTCAATGCCCCGCATCCCGCAGCCTATGAAGTCGGTTATGAGCTCGTCTTTGCGGGTGGTCCCAGGATGGGACATGACCCCGACCCCACCGGCATCGCGGATCAGACTGAAGGCGTCGGAAGGCTTGAGCTGGTACTTGTGGACATAGGCGGGCGAGTTGAAGCCGATGTACTTGCGGAAAGCGTCTTCTGTGGAGTCGACACACCCGTTCTGCAGCAGGGCCGCGGCGATGTGAGGCCTGCCGACCGCCCCGCCGCCCGCTATCTCGAGCACCGAGTCCACTTCGATATCCACACCCATCTCCCTCAGGCGCTCCACCATGTGGATACCGCGGTTGAGCCTGGCATCACGGAATAAATCGAGGTATTTCCTTAATTCTGAACTGTCTATGTCAATCAGATAACCTAAAATGTGAATGTCATTCTTGCCGTCCGAGGTGCTGAGCTCGACTCCGGAAACAACGATGAAGTCGCTTCCGGCCGCCGCCTCCCGGGCCTCGCGCACACCCTCTACCTCGTCATGATCGGTGATGGCGATGCCGGCCAGGCCGGCCTTCTGCGCTTCGGCGACCATCTCCCGGGGTGTCATATCGCCGTCTGAGAATGTGGTGTGTATGTGAAGGTCTAACTGACCGCCTTTATCGTTCATTAACCTCTGCCCAGTTGCTCCATCCGGGTCTTCGCATCCCGGAAGTCCGGATCCGTCCGGCAGATCTCCTCAAAGTGCTCTATGGCTTTGTCCTTCTGCCCCATCGCCTCAAGCGCCAGGGCGAGGCTGTATCTCAATCCCAGGTACTCCTCCTCTGAGTGCCCCTCGATTTCAAGCCCGGCATTGAGTTCCTCGATGGCCAGCTCGACATCACCCTTTTCCATGAAGCACTTGCCCGCCATCTCGATACTCCTCAAGGCAAGATCGGAGTTCTTTCGCGAAACCCCGAACTCGGCCAATGCTTCATCGAAGAAGCCTAAATCAATATAAGATATTCCGAGGTCATAGTGACACTGATAATCTTCCTCACCTATGGCTTTCTTAACCTCTTCCTGGAAGCTGCTCAGGACCTCATCGATCTTAAGCGGCACATGGTGAGCAAGTCCTATGCGCTTGTGGACAATCTCCACACGGCTGCTCCCGTGGCCTTCAACGTGGACATCGCTCCCGGCCAGGGCAGGACCTCCACCCATCTCTTCGGCCCGCTGCTTCAGCCTCTCGGCAAGCTCCTTCTCCCCGGTCTCCTCATAGATTTCGCTCGCTGCCAGGAGTTCGCTGCGGGCTTCGTCCTTGAGGTCCAGGTGAGTATAGACCTCGGCCAGCTGCTCTCTCACTTTCACCCGGCCCGGCGCGGACTCAATGATCTTCCTCAGCGACTCGGCGGCCCTTTCCAGGTCGCCCTTCTCTATAAGTTTGCTCGCGAACTCGAGCAGATAGCCGACGGCCTCCCCGCTGAAACCCTGCTCCAGATAGAGATCGCCGAGCAGCCTGTATGCGTCCAGGTAAGCCGCGTCCAGCCGGAGCATCTTGCGGCACACCGCTATGGCATTGCTGTAGAGGCTTTCCTTCGCATACCTTCTCACCGCTTCATTGTACTGATGGAAGGCTTCCGCCTCTTCGCCCTTCTTGAAGTGGACGTCTCCCATCAGGTTGTAAACATTCGGATCGACATCGTCACCCTTGAGGAGCTTCTTGTACTCCTCGAGGGCGAGGTCCAGTTCGCCTTTCTGGACATGGTCATGCGCCTGCCTTCGGATCTGCAGCACCTCGGACAATTCCTACCTCCGATTAAGTTGCCTCAGTATGTTGTCTTCACATAGTGAGGAAGGACTCTCCCCAGGTTTTCAGGGTAAGGACGCCCGGAAACCGGGCGCCTGCCCCGGTTCAATGTTCGGTCTCTGCTCCACTATTTCGGCCATCCGGCCCCTCATCTTGAGCCTTAGAAAACACCATCTCACCTTTCTTGATCACCGCATGGACGATGTCTCCTCCGAAATGGTATGGGACATAGCGGAAGTCCGGGGCCTGGAAGAGGACAAGGTCGGCCTGCATCCCGGGAGCCAGAGAGCCGACACTGTCGCCGCGGCCTATGGCCCGGGCGGCATGCCTGGTGATGCCCAGTATGGCTTCGGCGGGGGTCAGCTTCATGAAGGAACAAGCAAGGCTCGCAACTATCAGAAGCGAATCCACCATGGAGCTGCCCGGATTGAAGTCGGTACCGACCGCCACATCGACACCCATCTCGATCATTCCTCTGGCATCCGCGAAGTCGCATTTGCCGACGCCGACACTTACCCCGGGCAGGACGATGGCAACCGTTCCCGCCGCACTCATCGCGCGCAGGCCGTCCTCCGAGGCATAGGCCAGGTGTGCGGCGCTCACCGCCCCAACTTCGGCCGCCACATCGGCCGCGCCCGAGTCCGCGAACTCGTCTGCGTGAATCATGGGCCTGAGCCCGTGCTCGGACCCCTTGAGGAGGATGCGCCGGGCCTCGTCTGCAGTGAAGACGCCCTTCTCGCAGAACACATCACAGAATTCGGCGAGCGACTCCCGCCCGACCGCGGGGATCATCTCCTCCATTACGATGTCGATATAGCGGTCCCTGTCGCTCCTGTACTCAGGCGGGACCTCATGCGCGCCCAGGAATGTGGGAACCACGTCGGCCTCCGAGCGCAGGCCGATCTCGCGAATCGCTCTGAGCATCTTGATCTCGTTCTCTGTGTCCAGGCCATAGCCGCTCTTTATCTCCACAGTGGTCGTCCCGCGGCGGAGCATCGACCTGACCCTTGCTAGGCCCAGGTCTATCAGGTCATCAAGGTCAGCCTGCCTCACACTGGCCACCGTGGAATTGATTCCGCCGCCGGAGCGGGCGATCTCCATATAGTCCGCGCCCATCACCCTCATCTCATATTCCCGCTCGCGGGTTCCGGCGAACACGGTATGGGTGTGGGCATCCACCAGGCCTGGCAGCACGACCTTGCCCGAAGCGTCGATCACGCGGGAGAGGCCCGATGCCTCCCGGGCCAGGTCCGAGGTTCTTCCAACCCACTTGACCTCTCCGGCCGAGATCAGGACGCTGGCATCATCGATCAGGCCGAGGGGTCTGGCGCCTTCATCCTCCGAGTCGAAAAGGGCAGGCTCACAGGTCACGACCTGGAGGGCATTTCTTATCAGCAGGTCCTCAGAGTGAGGCAAGAGCTTACTCCATCGGTAACATGGGAATCTGGATGCCGTGCTCTCTGGCCATCTTCACGGCCTCTTCATAACCGGCGTCTGCATGCCTGGCGACGCCCAGGCCCGGGTCGGCATCGAGCACACGCCTGAGGCGCTCATCGGCCTCTTCGGTGCCGTCGGCCACGATCACCATGCCCGCGTGGATGGACTTGCCGATGCCCACGCCTCCGCCATGATGAACCGAGACCCAGGTGGCCCCGCACACGGCATTCGTCAGGGCGTTCAAGATGGGCCAGTCGGCTATAGCGTCGCTTCCGTCCTTCATGGATTCGGTCTCCCGGTTGGGCGAAGCCACCGATCCGGAGTCCAGGTGATCCCGGCCGATCACTATTGGGGCCGTGATCTCCCCGTCGCGCACCATCCGGTTGATCCTGAGCCCGAAGCGGGCCCTTTCGCCATGAGCCAGCCAGCATATCCTGGACGGCAGGCCCTGGAAGGCAACCTTCTCCTGCGCCAGCGTGATCCACCGGGCGAGCGCCTCATCTTCCGGGAACTCCTCCAGCACAGCAGCATCGGTCTTGAAGATGTCCTCGGGATCGCCCGAGAGCGCGGCCCACCGGAAGGGGCCCTTACCCTGGCAGAACATTGGCCTTATATAGGCCGGAACGAAGCCCGGAAAATCGAAGGCGTTCTCCACGCCCGCTTCCCTGGCCTGGCCCCTTATATTGTTACCGTAGTCGAATACCACCGAGCCCCTGGCCTTGAACTCCAGCATCGCCCTCACATGCACGGCCATGGCCTTCATCGAGCGTTTCACATACTCCGCCGGATCGCTCTTCCTGAGGGCAAGCGCCTCTTCGAGCGGCATCCCGTTGGGAACATAGCCCGCCAGCGCGTCATGAGCCGACGTCTGGTCGGTGACCACGTCGGGAACAATGCCCATCTTCAGCAGCTCAGGATGCGTGTCGGCCGCATTGCCGATGAGTCCCACCGATAGAGGCTTCAGCTCTTCACAGGCCTGCTTCACCAGCTTGACGGCCTCCTCGATGCTCTCGGTCATCACGTCGCAGTAGCGGGTATCCAGCCTTCGCTTGACTCTGTCCCTGTCGACCTCGACATCCAGGCAGACACCGCCGTTCATGGTGACCGCAAGGGGCTGGGCCCCTCCCATGCCGCCCATGCCCGCGGTCAGGACCAGGCGCCCTGCCAGCGAACCGTCGAAGTGCTGCCGGGCCAGCTCCGCCAGGGTCTCATAGGTGCCCTGGAGGATTCCCTGAGTGCCGATATATATCCAGCTGCCGGCCGTCATCTGGCCGTACATGATGAGGCCCTTGCCCTCCAGCTCCCAGAAGTTCTCCCAGGTCGCCCAGGATGGAACCATCATGGAGTTTGCAATCAGTACCCGCGGCGCCTGCTCCGTCGTCTTAAAGACCGCCACCGGCTTGCCCGACTGGACCAGCAGGGTCTCATCGCCCTCCAGAGCTCTGAGGGAACGCACGATGGCATCGTAGGCCT
>JASFOL010000157.1:0-4715 GCA_050116545.1 bacterium
CTCCACGTCGGCGACTGTGTCCTTTGATCCGAAGATGAAGGCGGCCGCTCCCGCTGCAGCGGAGTACTCGAGGGCATCGCCGGGCGCGCCCTGGGAGGTGTCGGCTCCGATCGCGAGGGCATAGTCCATCTTTCCCGCATCGATCAGACTCAGGGCCACGAACATCCCCTCGGATCCCGCCTTGCAGGCAAACTCAAAGTCCGCGCAATGGATGTTGGGGGTGGCGCCTATGGCCTCGCCCACCACGGTACCGCTGGGCTTGACCGCATAGGGATGGGACTCGGACCCCACATAGACGGCTCCGATGTCGCACGGGTTTATGCCGGCCCGCTTGATCGCATTCCTGGACGCCTCCACAGACATGGTTATCACGTCCTGGTCGGGAGCAGGCACCGACTTCTCTACGAGCTTCAGACCTCGCTTATAACTGGGGGCATCAGCGCCCCAAACCTTGGCGATCTCCTCGACCTTGATCCGGTATCGTGGAGCATAAGCGCCATAACCTACGATTCCTGCCATACTAACCTCCCTTGCACCATCAATCAGGAATTGAACAGGTTTCAGTGGATAAAAAGGCCCCGAAATACTGATCGACTTTACCAGAAATCCCGTGGCGGTGTCAATCACTTCGAGAGCGAGCCGAAGCCGGGACAGACACCTGTTTCTCCTGATAGAAGACAGGAGAGAGTGGTGCTGTCGCCTCTTTTCTGATGGAAGCCAGGAGCGACAAGGGCGCCGTACCCTGTTTCTTGACCGGTCGCCTTCTACGCCCTCCGCGTGCGGTCGTCGCTTCCCACAGGCAGGGAAATCCTGAAGGTGGTTCCCTGGCCCACCACAGACTCAAGCTCCACCTGGCCGCCGTGCTCCTCGATGATTTTCTTCATCACAGGCAGCCCCAGACCGGTCCCCTTGGAACCTTTGGTGCTGTAGAAGGGCTCGAAGATGGTCTTCAGGATGTCCTCGGGAATGCCCTTGCCCGTGTCTGTGATCGTAACACTGAACATTCCGCCGGGCATGCCTGCGACATCGACCGAGACCTTGCCGCCCGGAGGTGTCGCCTCTATGGCATTGGCAACGATGTTCAGGAGCGCTCGCTTCATCCGGGTGGGATCCAGCTGCACAGTCCCGATTCCGGGATCGATGTCGGTGGTCAGGGTTATCTCTCCCTCCGCCGCCCTGCCCTCGACAAATGCAGTGATCTCTCCGAAAAGCTCCTTGAGATCCATGCTGTCATATTCCGGGGGCCGGTCCTTGGAGTAGTCCAGCATGTCCAGGACAAGTCCCTTGAGGAAAGAACTATTGCGTTCCAGCATGTCCCAGCCCTTGGTGATCTTCTCGTCATTGCTGGCGTCCAGACCGCGGCGCGCGATGAAGAGGCCGCCGTCGATACCATTCAGGACATTCTTGACGCAGTGGGCCACGCCGGATACGGTCTGGCCGATTGCCGCCAGCCGCTTGGACTGGCCGATCTCCTGGTAGAGCCGTGAGTTTTGCAGCGCGATACTCGCCTGGGCGGCCAGCCCGGTGAGAAGTCTCAGGTCGTCTTCCCTGAAGGCGATACCCCCGCTGGAGGAATCGACCTCTACCATTCCCAGCACCTGGTCTGACGCAAGCAGAGGCACGCACATGATCGACTTGATCTTGAGATCCTGCAGGCTGGCCGAGTGCTTGAACCGGTCGTCGGAGCTGGTGTCGCCGCAGATCACGGCGCTTTTCTCCTCCAGAACCATGTCGATGATGGTCTGGGAAACCGTCACGTCTGCCGTGGACGAGCCGCGCTCCCTGGCAGCTATGGGAACCAGTTTATGGGTAACCCTGTCCTCCAGGAGCACCACTGAGCGGTCGGCCTTGGTGAAAACCTCGAACACCACGTCAAGAAAGGTCCCCGTGATCTCCGATACACTCAGCCGGCCACAGAGCTCATGACCGAGATCATAGAGGGCCGCCAGCCGCTTGGCCATCGCCTTTTCGTTGACGGCGCCATCGCGAACATCCTGCCCCCTGCTGGCACTCAGGGCATCGATCTTGCTTATCACCGCGGTCTCGGTCGGGCGGTCATCGTCGGCCTTCCTGATTCGGCGAGTGAGGGCGGGGTGGCCGCCGACAGATATCTGGTAGCCGCCGATCTGTATAACGTCGTCGCCGGATAGCTTGTACCGCTTTACCGGTTTACCGTCTATGAAGGTCCCGTTCCGGGAATCGAGGTCTTCAAGGTAAACCCCGTCTTCCCTGACGGTCACGCTGGCATGCTTCCTTGACGTGGTCCTGTCATCCAGGACCACATCGCATGACGCGTCCCTGCCGATAAACACCGTGTCCTTCTCTGTCCCGATTTCCTGGGTCTTCTTGCCGTCCCGAAAGACCGAAAGATTGAGCAAGTCTTTGCCCCCTGTTGCGCCGGGCGGCCCGCGCCGCTCGGCTGGACCCTTCAATTGTGCTCCGACTCACGGAGGATGATACACCCTCAGGGGCCGCCATGCAAAGGGTTTAGAGAGTCTCCCGGCGGACAGCCCGGCGGGGCCAGCCTCCCGGTATTGTTGTTGACAAGGCCGCGCCCATAGGGCATAATTGGAAATTCAGTCGACGGGTTACCTGTCACGACAATGGACGACGTTCAGAATGGTAACCGGATAAGTTAAGGCAGAATCCCCTTTGGTCCAAGGAGGTCCTGGAATGTCGAAGAAGATTCTGGTTGTGGATGATGAGCCTGATGCCATCGACTTCGTGAAGGAAGTGCTGGAAGGCGAAGGCTATACGGTGGTGACCGCCGGAGATGGGGTCAAGGGACTGGCCGCGATGCGCCGCGAGAATCCAGACCTGGTTTTTCTGGATGTGCAGATGCCCGAGCTGGATGGGTTTGAGACCTTCCAGGAGATGGCCAAGGATGAAGCCCTCAAGAACATTCCCGTGGTCATGCTGACGGGTATCAAGGAAAAAGTCGGTATAGGCTTCTCCGCGGACGAGATGAAAGACTATATGGGCATGAAGCCGGCCGCCTACCTGGAAAAACCCATTGATCCCGCCAAAGTGCGCGAGACTTTGAAGAAGATCCTGCCGATCTAGTCCAGGACTTACTTCAAAATAACGACTTTCCTGGTGGCAACCTCTCTTGCCGGGTCGAAGCTCATGAAGTAGATGCCCGGCGAGACCAGGTTGCCACTTCTGTCTTTGAGATCCCAGCTGGCCTCTCCCCGCGGGGAGACCTTCAAGGACTTCAAGAGCCTGCCCTGGACGTCAAACACCGCGACCTGCTTTCCGGGAGCCTTGATGGCCAGTCTGGCGCCGGAGCTCAGGTATACCGGGTTCTTGAAAGCCACCACCGGTCCGGTTTCGCCGGTGTCACCGATGCCTGCCACCGTCACGGTTGTGGACTCGCGCTGACTCCAGTACCCCCATTGCCCGTCCACGTCCATCGCCCGGACTTCGTAGTAATAGGTGCCCACGGTATTGGACACGCTGTATGAGGTGTCGGCGATGGCATCGCTCAAAACGGCGGTGGAGTCGAAGACCTGAACCGGATAGATGTCGTCGATGTAGATGCCCTCTCCGAGGACGGCGGCATCGGTCTTATAGCGCAACTGTACAACAATGGTCGAATCCGCGAAAGCGCCCAGCGGGAAGTGCGCCTGAATCCATCCGTCCGAACTTCCGGTGATTCCGTAACCGGCATTGTTGCCGTTTGGATTGGATGTGGTTGTTATGTCGCCGGGTATGCTATGGAAGTAGGCGCCGCCGTCGGTCGACACCTCAACATAGCCATAATCCCAGTCGGTCTCGATGTCATACCAGGTCCAGAATGTGAGCGTATCATCCGGGGCGACGTTCATCGCGACCATCGCCGTGGCCCTTGCGTTCCGGTCATCGGTCCTGCCGCCGTAGTAGCTGTAGGCCCCGCTGTAGGCCCGGGTGGTCACCCACCTGAACTTATTGCGGTTCCAGTAAAGCGTGCCGTCCTCGGTGTCGTCGGTCACCCTGCCGGGGCCGAAACGCTCCATCAGGGCATAGCGGAAGGCCGGGTTTATCGTATCCGTGTAGTCCGGAGTCCATGACACGTCATAGTCGCCGTCCTCATCCTCGGCCAGGGCATTTATCACGGGAGTGCCGGGCGGAAGGATGCGGTCCACGCCGCCGGCATACTCGGCCATCACGATCGCAGGGCCGAGGTTCTCCTCGCAGAGCGTGAGGATCTCGGACTCGTCGGGATAGAACTCGGTGCCCACTTCCGGGGTAAAGGAGAAGACCTTGTCCTTGCTGGTCTGCTCCCCGTACATCCAGTCATCGCTGTCACCGTTCGTCGGATAGAGCACGGCGCCCTGCTGGTTGGTGTAGCCATTGAATGCCGCCAGGCTATCGCCAAGCGCCGCGAAGATCGCCCGGTCCGGGCAGGGACTGTACGTGTAGCCCCACGGATAAAGCAGGAGCCTCCCATAGCTGTGATATGAAAGCGCCGTGGAGAACTGATAGGTCTCCATGAAGTCCCTTATGGCCTGGGTCTCGAGCTCCGAGAAGGGCGCGTCGCCCCTGTAGGTCTCGCCGCTGGGATTGGGGTCAGAGCCGATATCATCATAACCCCACATGTATCCCCAGTTCCGGTTAAGGTCGACCCCTATCGAACCATCGCCATTGGGCTCCCGGTTCTTTCTCCAGTCACCGACATTGGCCACATACTCCCTGCCGTCGGGGTTCATCATCGGGATAATCCAGATCTCACGGTT
>JASFOL010000158.1:0-4712 GCA_050116545.1 bacterium
CGCCAGCTCCCCGTCTATCTGGGCCACCAGCACGTACTCGTCCTGCACCCGGTGCTTATAGTAGCCCAGGAGTTCCGCGTAGAGCCGGGCAGCCACCACGTCGTAGAAGTCGCGCTCCACGTTCCTCAGAGGATCGATATAGGGCAGGATATCGGGGATCTCATCGCGCCCCACCTGGCGGATGACGAGATTGTCCCCGCTCGCCAGGGTCATTAGCTTGGGCTCGAAGGCTGGTGCGGCATTGTCAACCGGCCTTAAGATTTTCTCGAGATCGACGGACATGGTACCTCCTTTAATCTGCTTGTCGGTGCGCAATCGATATTCACACTAATAGGATGCATGCGAGGAGCATAACCCAAACGCCCGGGAAAGTCAGCCCGAGATTCCGCTACTAAATACAGAAAAGACCGAAATGGAGGACAGATCCCTATTTCCGGCCCGACGATGGGGATCTGTTTCCTATTTCCGCAGTTGCGGCAGCTCTGGCACTAGATGTTCTGCTCGCCCTGACGTTTCCACAAGTAGCTCGCAATCCACAGACAACTGGCCGCTATGATCGCTCCATGAATCACTCTCAGCGGTTGACTTGCAGCAAACTGCGGAAGGTAGAGCACGAAACCTGCCGCCAGTGGAACCCCGCTCCACCTAGCCATCATTCGTGATTTCCACGCCGCAACCGCTATCATAATCGTCCCGACAGCCAGCACCAGGAGGCCAAGAACAAAGATCGGAAGGCCGGGACCGGTGCGAACGTCATTTGCCAGACCGACCAGGGCCACATCCTGCTTGCTCAGAGCGTATTGACCGATGGCGTGCAATCCAAAAGCCTCGGCACCATAGAACGGGAGTAACAGGCCCACCCCAAACCAGCAAACGACCAGTGAGCGGAGCACTAACCGGTCGACGGGGGTTCCTCGAAGCCGCAGCCAGAGCGACAGGAGTCCCATTATTAGCAGGGTGAAGGCCAGCATTGCCAGGACATGGGCAAGAATCCACCGACCGGAAGAGAAAGCCTCGGCGCCGTTCAGTGTCACTTCATCCGAAAAAGGTCTTATGGCAGGATACAGTACGAAGAGAACGCCGGAGAGAGCCAGACACAGCGCTCCGGCCGAATATCTTGCCCGGCTAGTTTGATGCTCCATAGTCCATGCCTCCTATCGCCTCATTAACCACTTCAAACCCGACTTGCTGTTCTTCCCTTTCGGCGCCGCCGGTGGTCACAGGTATGCCTCAACTGCACACTCCACGAAGATCATCGCCGAAACGCTCCGTTAGGAAGGTGCGTATGGTCCTTGCATAGGTCACCGGATGAGAGTATCGCAGCATGTGTCCTGTTCGCTCGAGGATTACCTCGCGTGCGTCAGGGATTCCCTCAAGCATCTCTCTGGCCGCACGCTCTCCGATCAGAGTGTCATGTTCCGGCGTGATTATCAGCGTGGGCACATTGATCCGGCCGAGCCGGTCAAGATAATTCACTTCAAGAGCGGCCCGGGCCCGGGCCACGTAGCTGGAGTACGGCGTATTCTCTGCGAAGAGCTTCCGGCTCTTCGCTTTCGACCAGGGAACCTCACCCTCGGAGTCATATGGCGAAGCGAGGGAGGCCGCGTGCAATCTGAGCGTGATCCAGTGATAGAGAACACCTGGAAGGAAGCGGGCAGCCCGAATTCGAGCTTTCAGAAGGGGATTCCGAACCGGGTTGGCCGCGAAGCCGCCGGAGACAACCAGCGCGCGAAGGCCACTCGGCCGGCGTGTCGCGAACGCAAGCGATATCACAGCCCCGAAGGAGTCACCGACCAGGACATAGCACTCCAGCTCCGCTACCTTCCCCTCTACGAAATCAGCGTACTCGGCCACATCGTCTACTCCCTCTGGGAGTCTCATTGTCTTCAACGGCAAATCGGACAAAGGCTCCAGCTTCTCCAGGTCCCAGGGGGCTCCTGAGAAACAGGGTACCGTCATCACTGCCGGCAACCGCGAGTCGGTTGGAGTTCCCTCCGCCATCATTCTCCCTCCGCCGGCAGCCGTGCTGTGTGACTGCCTCCGCTATCGATTCTACTCCAGGCCTGCGTCAGGGTTTCGGCGGATCGTACGAAAGCCTCACGCTCCTCTTCGCTGAGATCTATCCTTATCAGCTTCAATATGCCGTTCCGACCCAGAACGACGGGGATGCTCAGGCATACCCCGCTTACACCGTAATAGTCATCAAGCAGTGTGGAAATCGTCAGCACGCTTCTCTCGTCGCGGAGAATGCAGGCACACATTCGGACCAGGCCCAAAGCTATGGCGAAATAGGTGGCTCCCTTCTTCTCTATCACTTCATAGGCGGCCTGTCTCACCTTATCGAACAGCTTCGTCCTCTCTTCGGGAGTGCAACTCCTCTCACACACCGGACAATAATCCTTGAGGGGTACGCCTCCTATGTTGACCTGGCTCCACACCGCAACCTCGCTGTCGCCGTGCTCCCCTATCACGTGTGCCCTTACACTTCGTGGATCAACACCGCAGTGCTGGCCCATCAAGTACTCGAATCTCGCCGTGTCCAGGATAGTCCCCGATCCCATCACCCTGTTCATTGGATAACCTGACAGATCAAGCGCCGCACGGGTGAGAATGTCGACGGGGTTGGCGACAACCACCAGGATTCTGGGGTTTTGCTCCGCGATCCTCGGGACTATCTCTTCGAAGATCGCTATGTTCTTCCGGGCGAGGGCCAACCTGGATTCGCCTGGTTTCTGAGGAACCCCCGCTGTTATCACCACTATGCCCGCGTCGCGGCAGTCGCGATAATCGCCCGCATGAACGATCGCCGGCTGGCTGAAGGGCATGCTGTGGTTGAGGTCCATGGCGTGGCCTTCGCTGAGTTCGCGATCCTTGTCTATGAGCACTATGCGGTCCGCCAGTCCGCTCATCATGAGAGCGAAGGCGAACGAGCTCCCGACCTGGCCGGTGCCCACGACCACGATCTTACGTTCCTCTATCCTGCTCCCTTCCGAGAGCCTCAGATACTTATCGGGATCTCGCTCGAATGACGCCTTGCAGCGAGCCGTGCAGAAATGATGAATGTGACCTTTATAATCAGAGTTGAACGGTGTCTGCTTGCCGTCGACCTCCATACCGCAGACAGGATCCTTTGCCACACAGTCCTCCTTTCAGGGGAAGTTGACCTCACCCGGTCCAGCAGTGGTCAATCATGTCGCCAGCCTTCTCAGCATACGGTTCCTGATGAGAATCATCACTGTGCCCAGAACGGCGACTGCCGGAAGCGCAAAGTCCTCCAGAATGGTGAAAAAGAAGGCCGCCTGGAATCCTACTAATGACCACAGCAGCGGCACGATCAGCAGGTACCATGGCACCCGGCGCCCCGCGAAGAGCAAGAGCCCGAAAGTGAATATGGTTGTCGGACAGGGTGTGACTCCGAAGGCGGGGCAACTTGGGCAGGGGTGACCAAGTGCCCGCCCGAGTACCGGGTAGACGACCATCGCATAAAGTATGAAGATCGCCCCGGTGAATGTGTAAATATCGGGGCGCGGGCCGTAGCTCACCCTGTCCTTCCAAACACATATGACCAGAAACAGAAGAGCCTGGACGATGAACGCTGTCCCGAATCCATATGCGGCCCTGTTCAGGGCCGTGAAGAAGATGAGATTGTACACTATCCCCATCCACAGCCAGAAGAAAGCCAGCACCAGTCCTATCAGCCTCCTGGAAATGGCCGTTCGTTTAACTGTCAGGAAAATCGCCAGACCGGCAAGCAGATAGGCTATAATCTGCATCGGCCATATCGCATTATTGTAAGTCTCGAAGAGCCTTAGAAACTCTTCCGCTGTGAAGGGTATTGATCCCATGCCAAACCTCCAGTCCAGAGCGAGGCCAAATGGAAGGCCCTCGCAAGAACCTCTAATCAGTATCTGAGGCCTGTATGGTCAGCACCGGGCATTTTGAGTCCCTCACGACTTTCTCGGCAACCGACCCGAACAAGATCCTCTGCAGGCCGCTCACACCGTGTGTAGATATCACTGTGAGGCCTGCCTTCTCAGCCTCGGCCACCTTAACTATCTCTTCGGCCGCCGGTCCACGGCTCACAATGGTGCGGACCGTCGGAGCCCTGGATACTCTCTTTTCCACGACCTCTTTCAGGGTTTTTTTCGAAGACTCCTCCAGCTCCTTCTGATAATCGTCAACCTTGAAAGTAGTTGGAGTAACGCCGGGCACAACCGGCGCCAGCGGCACGGTACTCACAATATGGACTATCAGAAGCTCGGCTGAGAAGTGTCCAGCCAGCTCGTCGGCCGCTTGGAGCGCCTGATAAGAATAATCGCTGAAATCCGTCGGACACAGTATTCTCTTAAATGGTAACATTGCATCTCCTCCTCTTCACGGGACCAGGTCCTGATCCGGCCCACCTCATGGATCACCCACGCTCCGGCCGCGGTCAAATCGCCGCCGGAGCTAGTGACGATCACCGATACTCCGCCGCGGCCTCATCCAGCGCTTCCGACATGTCTTTCATTGCCTTGTCCATGCCGGCCTTCATCTCCATCCAGGCCTCCCCGGTGGTCGACCGCATCTTCTCCATGCGCTGCGCGATGTCGTTCCGCTTCTGCCGCAGGGAGTTGATTCGTTCTTTTGTTACAGTCATTGCGTCCCCGCTCATATCCTGAGCCTTCATCTCAAGCTCCTGCAACTTCTTATCATAGTCCTCGATTCTGGCT
>JASFOL010000159.1:0-4708 GCA_050116545.1 bacterium
CCGCGTGCGCGAGGTGCCGATACTTATGAATAGCCGGCATGGCCGGCCAGGTACCCATTTGGGCAGAGCCATGCCTTGACCGCAAGGTTGGCGGGAAAGGGAAATGACAAGGCGGGACGCCACACAACTGCAGTCACCCAGTGAAGATGCCGGAGGTTTGGAATGACGAGTAGAGATGGTCGGACGGAAGCATCAGGCCTGCACATGTCAGAGGATGAAACACCGGAGCAGATAGCCCAGATGGCAGCTGATACAAACTCCGAAAGTCACAGGGGTTCAACCGACCACGGCGCCTGGCAACCCGGGGTACATTTCAGGCGGGCCTTGAGCAAGGTCAACCGGGAACTCTGGCTCTTGCTCTCCATGCTGGCCCTGGCATTCGCACTCAACTATCTGGTCACCGGCCACCGGATGCTGCTCGGCTTCTACACTTTTCCGACTCTCTTCGCGGCTTATTACTATGGCAGGAAGCACGCGACCCTCACGGCGATAGCCAGCGTATTCCTGGTCGGGTTCCTTGCGAGGATAAATCCGGCTGTCCTGTCCGGCGGCCAGGAAATGGCCAATGCGGGTAACCGCTGGCACGACATTGCCGCCTGGGGCGGCGTCCTGGTGATCACGGCTTATGCCATGGGCAGCCTGCACGAACATCATAAGGCACGCATCCAGGAGCTGATGCAGACCTATCGCGGCCTGCTTCTCATCCTGCGCCACTTCGTATCGAAGGACCAGTACACAGAGAACCACTCCTACAGGGTATCGGTCTATGCGGCCAAGATCGCCACTTACATGGGTCTCAGCGACAACAGGATCGAGGATGTCAGGGCGGCTTCGCTGATTCACGACATAGGGAAGCTCAAGACAAGCCGGGCGCTGCTTCACAAGGCTGCTCGCCTTGCAAGCAGAGAATTCGAAGAGGTCCGCAAGCACGTGGACCGCGGGGCTTCGATGCTCGAGCCGGTCGGAGGTCCGCTGCACCGGATCATTCCCATAATCCTGGCCCACCACGACAAGTTCGACGGAACAGGCTATCACGAGATCAGCGGTGAGGAAATACCGCTCGAGGCCCGCATAATAGCGGTCGCGGACTGGTATGACTCGCTGACCAGCGACAGGCCCTATCGCCGCGCGATGTCCCCGTTCGATGCCAAGGAGGCCATCTTCAGGGAGTCCGGAACCGAGTTTGACCCCGAGGTGGTCGACGCCTTCATCCAGGCCTTCAGGGAGAACGAGATGGAAATCCCCGAGGTCATGGTGTAGCCTCTGGCTTGATAATCCCAGGTACCTGGATTATATTCAGCTTGAGTGGGCCGGCCTTGCCGGCTTGCGTTCGCACGCTCTGGCGTACCTGGGGCTCGAACGGGACCAGGGAGGAGGTCTTGCTGCAGTGAGAAGCTCGAGCGTTTTCAATGGGGTTCTCCTGATCGTGCTTCTTGCTCTCGCCGGTTTTGTCTATGGTTTCCTCTCGGCCGAGACCGGAATACCTCCATATGCCCGGGCTCACCGCGCGTATGAGTGGGCCCAGCGCCACTACGTTTTCCAGAAGGTCCGCAATCTGCTCACAGGCCGGCGCTACCAGCCGCTGCCCGATGGCTCCTGGCAGTCACTCGACGACGCCAACTGGTATGCCGGGCAGGGAGACCATGGGCCCGCCGGAAACTTCTCGGGCGTGGGTTACCTGAGCGGCTACAAGCGCGCGGGTGATCTCAAGGGTGTCTCGATCTATAGAAGTGAATGCGCCCAGCCGGGCCTTAACCTTGTAACCTCGGGACATGCCCCGGAGGCCCTGCTGATGGACATGGAGGGTAGAGTCCTGCACCGCTGGGCAATCGACTTCGCGGATGCTTTTCCCGATCACGATGAGAGCGATGCCCGATGGAAGGGATGCGTTTACTGCAGGGATTTCTGGCGGCGAACATATCTTTACCCAAACGGCGATCTGCTGGCCATCTTCGACGGCTATGGCATCATAAAGCTGGACCGGGACTCCAGGCTGATCTGGGCCAATGCCTGCGGCGCACACCATGACTTGTTTGTCGATCAGGATGGGCTCATCTATGTCCTGACGCGTAAGCCCAGGGACATTCCCCGGTTCAGTGAGACTGTGCCGGTCCTCGAGGATTTCGTCACGGTGCTTGACCGGGACGGGAAGGTGATCAAGAGCGTTTCGGTGATCGAGGCTTTCGAGCGATCGTCTTATGCGCCGATGCTGAGGAGTAAGCCACTCACATTGCCCGACCTGCTCCACACCAACACGGTTCAGGTTCTGGATGGGTCGCATGAGGATGAATCGAAGATCTTCAAGCGCGGTCTTGTGCTTATATCCTCTCGCAACATAGACGTGATCGCCCTGGTCGACCTCTCAGGCGAGCGGGTGACCTGGGCATTGACCGGTCAATGGGTCGCCCAACATGAGCCCACCCTCCTGCCTGACGGCGATATCCTGCTGTTCGACAACCAGGGCCACTTTGGAATGTCCAAGGTGATCGAGCTGGATCCCCTGACACAGGAGATCGTATGGGCCTATGAGGGCACGCCGGAAAACGGGTTCTTTTCCGAGACCAGCGGAAGCACTCACCGGCTGGCGAACGGCAATACCCTGATTGTGGAGTCCAATAGCGGCAGGGCCTTCGAGGTAGCCGTCGACGGGGAGATCGTCTGGGAGTATTTCAACCCCGAACGCGCTGGTGAGAAGAACGAGTTGATTGCCACCCTCTTTGATATAGTCCGCATAGACGGAGCGTATGTCGCTTCATGGCTTCCCGGTCTCGAGACCGGTCCCCAGGCAGGGGCCGAGCCCTGTCCCTGATACCACCGGCAAAAACGCCATAATACTGTTTGTAAACTGGCGCAAAGCCGGGTAGTATGTCCTCAGACTTGAATGGTTCACAGGGGCAAGACCGGAGAAGACCATGGGAGATTCAGGCCGTGCCGTAATCGCAGTGCTGTTGGCATGCGCCGTGATTTTAGGCGCCGCGTTCGCCTTCTACCGGCACAGTACCTCACCCGAGGCGGTCTCGCGCCGTGCGCAGGAGGCAAGGTATGCAAAAGAGCAGGAGCTCTTCACCGCCAGGTTCGATTCCCTGAAACAGGCGCGCCTCTACCCCACCGCCTGGAGGGCGGCACCCTTCACCAAGGCAAGCCTGGACGAGGACCGCAGCGAATGGACCCTGACCCTCAGCCTGTCGGACTGGGACCGCCGCAATGAAACATCGAAGTTGGACCTGATGGCCAAACTGTACTCCACGTTCAGCGCCGTGCGCGCCCAGGCCGGGGGCGATCCCGAAGACGCCCGGCTCAGGCTCGAGGATGATGATGGAGAGATACTGGCCGAATGCTCGACCGAAACCGGTACCGTGATTCACAGGTAAGGAAAAGGAGTCAGGAATGGACAAACATATCACTCTGGCAGGCGCCTTCAACCTGGCTATGGGCATCATGGGCATCATCGGGGTCATAACCGGCTCGATGATGGTGTCGGTCCTGGAAAAGTACATAGAAGAGCCAGACGCCGCCGCGATCGTTATGCTGGCAGTGTCTCTTGGCCTCTCATACCTTGGCGTGTTCTCCGCCGCTCAGATTATCTGCGCCATTGGTCTCCTCAAGCGTAAATCATGGAGCAGGGTGTTGATGATCATTGTCTCGGCATTCAAGCTGCCGAGCGTGCCGATCGGCACCGCTCTCGGTATCTATACTATCTGGGTACTGATACAGGATGAGACCAAGACCATTCTGGACGGCGGATCAAACTTGCAGAGCGCATCAGACACAGAGTCCACGCGGTGACGGGGGTGAACTGATTCAATGAGACTGCTCTCAATAGTGGTGACCGTGATTCTCGCCTTGCTCGTCGGCGGCTGCTGAGGCTGCTAGCCGGGTAGAGCGCCCGTGCGGCGTCAACCACAAGATAGATGACACATTGAGAGTCCGATATGCAGACAAAGTCTGCCGGTCAGACCTATACCGTTGCCCACTTGGAATCCGGAGATTTGAATGCGGCAAGCGCCTCCGATTGTCGAGATCGCCTGGGGGAAGGGCGAACCCCTGGCCCTCGCCCTCTTTGACGATCAGGTCATAGCCCATCGCAAGGACGGGAAGCGCGCCTGGTCCTACAGGGCCCCCTGGCAGCTGAGCGCCTTTGCTGTCGCCCACCGGACCGGACACTGCCTCGTGGTGTCTGAGGATGAGCGGAAGATCTCCCTGATCGATCCGCGGGGAGTGGAGTCATTCCGGATGGAGGATCAGGACACCGGGTGTCTCGAGCTGGCCATCTCGCCGGATGCGAAAGACGTGGGACTCCTCAGCAATGCCGGCCAGGTCTCCTGGATCAAGACTGAAACCGGGGATGTCTCGAACTTCACGGTCGATGATGCTTGCTCGATTGAGGTTTCCTCGGAAGCGGGTCTCCTGGGCGTGGGGCTTCACGATGGTTACAGCCTCTATGGCGCGGGCGGCAAGCCGATCTGGGAGCGGGACCTTCCGAAGATGTCTGTGGTCCACTCGGCCATTTCGCCCCGTGGAGACTTCATGGTGCTGATGGCAAGTCCCGGATGCAGGTTGATGGTGCTGGACCGCGACGGGGGCATACGCTTTGATGACTACCGGCGCTTCCTGCCCAAGCGCCTGGCTCTGTCCGACGCCGGCTGTTTCGCGGCGGCCTATGGAATGGATGATGCCGAGCTGGGACTGCCCTTCTCAGAACCGGTGC
>JASFOL010000160.1:0-4696 GCA_050116545.1 bacterium
TACGCCTGGAACCTGCCCCGCCCTAATATTTCTCCCAGTGCAGCACTTCGGACAGTTCACGCTTCCCGTGAGGCTCGACTTCCTGCGCGGGATATCCCAGGGCAATAAGCGTAATCAGGAGTAAGCCCGCTGGAACCCCCAGGAGCTCTGCCACGGGCCTGGAATGCTGCTTCCTGTACGAGGCGACCCAGCAGGTACCCAGTCCCAGGGCGCGGGCGGCAACCAGTATGTTCTCCGTAGCCGCGGAACCGTCCTCCACACAGAAGTCGCCCTCCCTGGCAAAAACCGCCACGCAGGCACCCGCCTGTGCTATGAACTTGCCGTGAGGCGCAAGCTCTGAGATTCGCTTCCGGGCTGCCGCATCCGTGATGACAATGAATTCCCAGGGCTGGGTATTGCGCCCGGACGGGGCCAGTCTCGCCGTGTCGATGATCTGCTCTATCAACTCCCGCGGAACCGCCTTCTCTTCATACGATCTTATGCTGCGCCTGGTCTTCAGGGCCTCGATCGCATCCAATGGAATCACCTCCCCGGTTTCAGCTCGCCTTCCATTCAATGATACCCCCGCACGGGGTGAGCTCAAGCGAAAACGGAGAAGCGACAGGGCAGGCCGATACCGAAACGGTGCCGCGCCGAGTAGGGGCCGCTCTTAGGATGGGGCCGGAAGTGGGATGATCAAGAATCGGGGCGGCCCCGAGAGACCGCCCCGAATCCTGGCTCGCAGGATAAGGCCGCGTGGCGTGCAGCCCCGGCGGCCGCCCGCACGAGCCACGCCCGGCATACTCCCGCGCAGTGCCTACTTGAAAATCGTCTTGATATTGCCCCAGGTTGAACTCGATACCGCACTCTCACCGGTGTTGGGCGCCTGCGGGGTGAATGCCGTTTCCAGTCCGGCGTCCGAACACATTGTCCAGAACTCCGAGCAGTCCGGATACCTGATCATGGACTCGTCACCGCCTCCCTCGCTCCCGTAGGAGTGGATGTCCACCAGCGCGCCTTCGGAATCGAACAGCGACATATTGTCTCCGCTGTTTGCGAGACCCAGGCCTCCGGAGGAGGCCGTCTCAACCTTGCCCGGAAATCCTGTGGGAACGCCGCCGCCGAAGACGGTCACGAACTCGCCGGGCGCGACGATGAAGCCGCTCTCGGGAAAAACGTGGCGCACCGAAGTCCCGTCGCTCAGCCGCCAGCCCGACATGTCGACCGGCACGGTGCCGCAATTGACGATCTCGACGAACTCGTCGTCGGCGGCATCGCGCTCTCCGTCTCTGTTGGCATCGCCCGCCTCATCCGCCGGAGGGTCCGCGAGTATCTCATTCAGGCGTACCTCAATGCCGTCATCCCGCACCCGATAGCCCATCCAGGGAAGCTGGGTCGATGCGCCGGGATCGTAGGCCGACACCTTGTAGCACACCGTGTCGCCGGGCGCGCATGGCAGGATGGTATAGCTCCAGGTCCCCAGATCGTCGGAGCCGGAAACCAGATCCATCTCAGGCTCCTCACCGTCTTCGAGGTTGATCACATATGCCAGCAGAACCCGGGTGATTCCGGTGGCATCGCCGGCATCTACAATCATCTGGGTGCTGTCGCCCGATACCGGATAGAGCGGATCTCTGGTCACCGCGAAGACATGAGGCGGCGGATCCGACAGATTGGACTCTCCCGGCGTGGGATCGGTATCCGCGCCGCCCATGGGCTGAAAGTGATCGGCAAGCGCCCAGGCTCCGGTGGCATCCGGCCGGCGAGAGATCGACACATCATAGCCCACCTCAGACGATGAATACCTGAGGGAGTCAATGATCAGGGTATCACCCGAACCAGTGTCGGCCAGCCAGATGACATCGCCGCCATTGTTGAGACTGAGCCCGACGGCCGAGTGGCCATTGTCGCCTTCCCAGGCAAGGGCATCGCTTCCATAGACCGCGATCACGCCGCCGGATTCGATGCTGCCCGAAAACCCGTACACCGGCCGCCTTTCATCGCCGTTCAGGAGCAGATAGTCGGAGAGATCACAGCCGGATGCGGTGCCGTTCATGACCTCGACCCACTCGTCCAGCTTCGAGCTGCTCTCCTGGTCCCCGTCCCAGTCGCTGCCGGGAGCGGGAAGAATCTCATTCAATCTCAGACATGCATTTGAAACCTGGGGCACTGCAATGGAGGCAACAAGGAGGGTAAGCATACAAAAATGCAAAGCATTCCGCATTTTCACATCCTCCCCTCACAAGCTTTGCTGGTTGGAATATTCTCTTGTCCGTGAACCTCGTTCCCTCTCCCATCACCTCCTTTCCCTTTCGAGGTTCGATGAGGATGGTATCCCAATGCTCCCGGTGGTGTCAAGCCGGAAAAGGCTGTATAATCTCCTGGTGGCATTCAGGACGGCGCCGGCTCTTAAGGAACAGCGCCGGAGAGCGCACCGGGGGAGATGCCCGCTGTCCGGGAACGCCGGCGGCAAGCGGGCACAGGAGATCAAAGATGAGAATTACAGCAGACATGGCCGCCCGGAAACAGGGAGCGGGTAGCCATCGGACACGGCCTGCTCATGGGGCCCGTTCCGCACACGGGGAACTGGCCATCGCTCTGGCCCGGCTCGCCGCTGTCATCCTGGTATGCCTCGGCATCAACTGCGGGAACGAAACACCCACCACCAACCTGGTCCTGATCGGGGTGGATACGCTGAGGCCTGACCATCTGGGCTGCTATGGCTATGGGCCGAGCACCTCTCCCAATATCGATCGCCTGGCCGAGAATGGAGTCCTCTTCGAGAACGTTGTGAGCCCGTGCCCATGGACCCTGCCGTCATTTGCCAGCATCTTCACCTCGCTCTATCCGTCTCAGCATGGCGCCTCGGGACCCCGGTCCGCGCTGAGGAAGGGCTTTCCCACGCTGGCCTCCATACTCCTGGAGAACGGTTATGCCACCGGCGCCATCATAAACGCGCCTTATCTCAAGGGTAAGTTCCACATGGACCGGGGATTCGATTTCTACTATATGACCCCGCCCGAAGGCAGGGACGCGGACGGCACCACCGAGGATGCCCTCCGGTGGATCGATGACAACTCCACCGGCACATTCTTCATGTTTGCCCATTACTTCGATACCCATATTCCATATGCGCCGCCCGCCCCATATGACAGCCTTTTCGACCCCGGCTATGCCGGTAAAGTCCGGAAACCCTTTAATCCCAAGTGGCTCCCGCGGGCCAGGCTGCACGGATTGGAGCGGATCACCAAACTGAATCAGGCGGACAGAGACCACATTGAAGCCCTCTATGACGGGGAGGTCGCCTACACGGATGCGGCAATCGGAGACCTGATCGACGGCCTCGAAGCGCGCGGCCTCACCGACAATACCCTGATTGTGTTCCTGAGCGACCACGGGGAGGAGTTCTTCGAACACGGAGGATTCGAACACGGCCATAGCCTCTTCGGTGAGCTTCTCCGGGTGCCGCTCATCCTATCGCTGCCCGGACGGATTCCCGAAGGCCGCCGGGTGGCTGAGCAGGTGAGACTGGTGGACGTGCTGCCCACCCTGCTCGATCTTCTTGGCTTCGAGCCCGAAGATCACTTCGAGGGCCGGAGCCTTGCAGGCCTGCTGGGAAGCGAGGGCAGGATGAACGAGAGAGGTGGAAACGGCCCGGCAAGAGAAGGTGCCCGCCCGGGAGGCGGGAGCCGGCCGCTGCTTCCCCACGATTTCGCATACTCCGAGGCATTGCTATACGGTGGCGAGCAGAAAAGTCTGACCACATATCCCTGGAAGCTCATTTATGACATGCAGGAGCAGCAGGCCTCCTTCTTCAACCTGGAGGATGACCCCGGAGAGCAGGTCAGCCTGGCAGACGGGCCGAAAGATATCGCGCCGGAAGACAGCGCGGATGAGGAGAGCCGGACCCGGGAGATCCGGGCGGGGAATATAAAGGCGAAGCAGGCTCAGGCCCGGCTCGAGCAGGAGCTTTACCAGACCATCTTCGACATATCCGACACCTGGTTTGTGGAAATGGGCGGGGGCGGCGGCGCTCACAGGTTTGATCTCAATGTCAGGACCGACGTGATCCCCGGATCCGGGCGCATCAGGATTTCCAGGCTGATCGAAGACGGCCGCATCGTCCCCATCGACACCGCAGGCCTGGCGAATATCGGACCCTCGAGAATAGACCTTCAGAATATAGTGACCAATGAGCCCATCACTGTCGCCTTCCAGCCGGCCTCGCTGAAGGCGCCCGTGCAGTTCGATCTATACATAGACGGTGAGGCCGCAAGCAGCAGGACCTTCATCGGGCGATCCATGCAGCGCCCGGTGACCATGCCTTTTCTTGAGAGCATGGAGAACCTTGAGGCCCCGGCCATCGGCAGGCCGCTGCGGGAGCCAGACGGACCGTATTTTCACGTGTGGGTGAAACCGACGCTGTACAGGGAAGACTCAGGGATCGAGCTGGACGAGGAAACCACCCAGGAGCTCAAGGCCGTGGGGTATCTCCAGTAGGACGAAGCGGCACAGCCGGGTTGGCTGAAGGACACGATCCTGCTTCAAACCTCAGGGGAGCGCCCGCACCAGCCGGTCTATTTCATCAAAGGTGTTGTAATAGTGGGGTGAAACCCTGATCCGGCCGTTTCTTGCCGCCGTGACGAAGCCCCGGCCCAGCAGGTGTTCACAGACCGCCTCGGCCCTGTGTTTCCCCGGCAGGAAGGACACGATGCCC
>JASFOL010000161.1:0-4693 GCA_050116545.1 bacterium
AACTCCCTGCCACCAACATCCGGAGCGGGTCACACGCTGATTCAAGCTGGCCACACCCTGATTCAAACCGGCCGCATACCAATTCAAGCCGGCAGCATACCAATTCAAGCCGGCAGCATACCAATTCAAGCCGGCAGCTTTGCTTACCGATTAAGGGGCAAGAGATCGCCCGCCGGTCTTATTTCGGCCCCGGGAGGGCTGCACGTGTTTCGATCCGGCGTTTAGAAATCGCGGTGGCCGCTCGCGTTCACAGGTGACATCTGATGCAGATACCCCTGAAGTGGTGGGCCTGTCTTATCGGGGCAGCTATTCTTGCCGGTGTTCATCTTGTCAGACATCTTCGAAAGGTGAATGGTTCCCGTTCCGATGGACAGTACAGCCCGATCCGCTTTGGCTCTCTTGTCGGCGACACATACAGCTTCAAGAAGGACGTTTTCAGACTGAAGAGCCCGGAGGGCACAGTGGCGGTCGAGGATGGACCAACCGGCGTGCTCTTCAGCGACATTGCGGGTGGTTTCACCATGGTCGAGTGCTATGAAATCCCAGGCGCCCATAGAGGGTCGCTGGAAATTCTGGGCCCGAAGCGCTTCATCGAAGGCTTCATAGAGGAAATCCTCGTGCCCCGGCGAATCGCCCCATCATTCGGAATGCCGCTCTTGAGGGAGGGCTATTTGCCGGCGGGATGCCGACCCGGGACCTACTATGTGGACGGAACCATACGCGGAGGGTCGAACTTCGCCAGCTTCTCCCCCGATGGAACCTCGGACCAACTCGACCTTCGCCTGGGCCTGCTGGCGACCATCAGGCGTGACCGCGTCTATGTCTTCCTGCGGGGAGTCACGCCCGATCTGGCCGGAGCGAAGTCCGGCGACTTCGAAGGGATCGAGGAGCACCTGATGGCCGCCATGCGCTCAACCCGCTCGTCTTGAAGCTCTTCTGCCTACGGATTTGTGCAAGCCTCCCCGCCGGTTTTCCGCTCATCGCCTCGTCTTAGACAATAGGAACCGGCTGAGGAAAGGAGGTTTGCCATGAAACAGAGAGCCATCGCCCTATTCCTTGTTGTGATCACTCTTGGGATGCTGATTGTCCCGGTGTCCGCTTTCTCCAGGGAATACGTTGTGACGATAAGCCGGAACATCAACCTTCGCACGGGCCCCGGGACCGACAGGTTCATAATAGGCCGGGCCTGGAAGGGCGATATCTACGAACTGGTCGACGAGGCCGGGAACTGGTACGAGATCCTGATGTTCTCCGGAGACTACCGCTATATCAGCAAGTCCTGGGCCGCCCGGCTGACCGAGGACCAGTTGCTGCCCGGCCACAACATGTCCCTGCCGGCAGACGGTGACAGGCTCAACTCGCTGTACCTGGATATCCTTCATGCCAGGGAGCGCGCCGGGAGAGAGGCCGACGAGATTATCCCTCCCCTGGAGAACGAGGACCGCAACAGAATCCTCCGCAATATTCTGGAGGACAGGCATATCCTTGAGGTGATGCAGATCTATTCGATACAGCCTGCACTCTACTGTGAAATCGTAAATGAGATGGGCGGGGGAGCTGATTGTGAGACCTATTACACGGCCAATCGATAAGCCTGTGCAGGAAGAAGAAGGGGTCAGCGCCCTCGCTTTCGCCGAGGGCGCCGTCTCCTGTTTGCCCTGATTGTTTTTTCGTCAGTTCTCCCGATGCGACTCCTCATAGCCTTCAGGCAGCCTCCAGTAATCATCGAATGTCATCTCCACATGGAAGTGCTTCTTGATGAAGAGTATCCCGCCGGTGGCATCCATGGTCATCTTCTTGACGACGAGCGTAGCCGGGGCAGAGTAGGCATACTCCATTGTGGTGATCATCCGTTTCACGCGCTTGGGCAATGGATCGGTGGTGTATTCCATTCTTACGGGAACCCCTGCCGCACGATCGAACCACACCGTTCCGCGGACCTCCGCATCATCGTCCTCTGGATGCTCGACGAACTTGTACGCTATGAGCTCCCTTCCGTCCACCGGCTCGGTTTCATCCAGGCGCTCGATCGAAATCCTGTCCTGGGCCTCCTCTCTGAAGGGGGTATAGCCCTCGGACGTGAAGCTGTTTGAATCTTCCTCGTCTCTTTTCTCCTGCCTCTCGCGTTCCTCTGCCCGCTCTTTCTCGGTGATGTCTTCTCCGTCCTCTATCGCCTTGACGGACTCATACTCGACGTCCCCGTCATCATTCAAGCTGAGCTTTCCCCAGCTGTGCCGGTACTTGTCCTCGTTCTTGGGCTTCCCGTGCTTGTCCACTTCCTGCATGAAGCTCTCCACGGTCCCGGGAACCAGGTCTCTGCTCTGTTCTTGGAGTTTCACCGCCTTGAACCACAGCGAATCCTTGGGTGCCTCCGCGCGCGCAGCGAGCGACAGGAGCATTGCGAGCCCTGCGGCCGGAACCAGGAGAAGGAGCAGGCGCTTCTTCGTCCGGAACATCCTCATCGCGTGACTTCTCATTGTCATTCCTTTCTCCGAAGCGGACAGCGACCGCTGCCGCCGGTCAATCACCGGGCCGGCGCTCAGTATATTACACGGGCTGTCGGCGGGCAAGGTTCCGGCATACGGGATTGAATCCGGGCCCTTGATATGGTATAATGTACCCACGGGAGATATCTAACAAGCGGGGCCTGCGGCAGCCCGGACAACCGACGGGCGATGAGTCGCAGGCTTCTACTTCGGCAGGGGGTATTTGTGAGTTCTCACAAGCAGTGGCCCTCACCCGGCATTCGGACCATGTCCGGGAGCCGGCGTCCGGCCTTCGCAATGATAGCCGCGCTCGCCGTCCTTCTGGGAGTGGCGGTGACCGCACTCGCCCAGGACGGCTGGAATGACATAAGCCTCTCCGACAGCGTAGTGGCCTTCGGGACCGTGAGCACGGGCCAGGTCAACTCCGCCCAAATAACCGTTACGAACAATTCCCCGGATCCGGTCACTATCACCTCGGCGGAATTCGAGGAGGATGTCTTCTCGGTCACCGTGGTCAACCAGGCAGTTCCCGTGCCGCCCTTCGGAATAAAGGTCGTTCAGATCTATTTCGAGACCGATCAGAATGTCGATTACACCGACTTTCTTCGCATCGAGCTTGATGGCGGGGTGCGCTCCCTGATCGTTGAGGTATCGGCCCAGGCCGATCACCCCGGCACCTATTATGACGCCACGCAGAACAAGTGGGCGGAAGATCTCAAGACCACCCTTACAGGCATTATCGATGGGCACAATTCGCTTGGCTATACCCCCGCCCGCGATCAGATGTACGGCAATGTCGACAATGACGATACCTGCTCGGAGTGCCCCACGACCGGATGCGTGGAATGCGTGTACACGGGGAGAATCGGTTGCTTCAACACCCGCGCCGGAGCCACATCGAACAACTTCAACTGCGAGCACACCTGGCCGCAGAGTTTTTTCAGCGAGAATGAACCCATGAGGTCGGACCTGTATCAGATCGCACCCTGCGACGCTGCTGCCAACACCGCCCGCGCAAGCCTGGACTTCGGCGTGGTGGTCTCATCCACCTGGAGCGTGGGCGGATCGAAGAAGGGCACCGATTCCACCGGCCAGGAAGTGTTTGAGCCAAGGGATGCGTACAAGGGTAATGTCGCCCGCGGGCATTTCTACTTCATAATTCGTTATAGCGGGAACTATGTCGGCTATACCGATCCCGCCAAGATGGAAGCCCATTTCAGGGACTGGCATGTCTCCGACCCGGTGGACGCCGTGGAGGAACAGAGAAACGAGGATGTTTACGCGCTTCAGTACAACCGGAACCCTTTCATCGATCACCCGGAGTTTGTGGATCGGATTTCGAGCTTCTTCGGCACGGCGGTCCGGGTCCTGGAACCGGAGATCGCGGTGAGTCCTCTCGAGATCGACATGGGTTCTATCGATTATGACACCACGGCCTATCACTATATCGCTGTGATGAACACCGGTACGGACACCCTCCATATCTCATCAATCGCTTCCACCAATCCCGATTTTGACCTGAGCAGCCCGGGAATGACCCTGCCGCCCGACACCTATGATTATGTGAGGGTCGGCTATGACTCAGGTGCGATCGACCGGCTGGACTCAACTGTAGTCCAGATTGCAAGCGATGACAGTGACGAGGGCCTCGTCGAGGTTCCGGTTATGATCCTGGTGGGCAGCATGTCGGGTGTCGCGGGCACGGAAGACGGCGTCAGGCCTCTTGCCGGACTGCAGAACTATCCGAACCCGTTCAGCGGCGAGACCACGCTTTCTTTCCATCTGGAGCACCAGGCAGTCGTCGGCCTGGATCTCTACAATGTGGAAGGCCGGCTGGTCTCAACCATCATAGGCGACAGATTCCTGCCCGGAGGCATGCACCGGATAGAATATGACGGCAGCGATCTGCCATCCGGTGTCTATTTCTGCAGACTGAGCGCGGGTGAGGTGACCCTGACCCGCCGAATGCTCCTTCTTAAAGAGTAGGAATTCGATTCTCCGGAGTTTGATCAGATGTATAGATGTTTGGTGCCGGCACAGGGAGTATGCCAGTCCGGCGACAGGCGCTCAGGCCCTACGATAGGCGCTCAGGCCCGGTGACAGGCTCTCAGATCTGACGATAGGCGCTCAGGCCCGGCATCAAGCAGTTGGATCAAGCATCCGCCCGAGGAACAATATGCTCCCTGAGGCCTTGTCCCTGATCATGA
>JASFOL010000162.1:0-4692 GCA_050116545.1 bacterium
ACCGACGTGGCGCTGCTGCTCTGGATAAGCGCAGTGATGAGAGCTCCCATTCCCACCGCGGCGAACCGGTTGCCGGTGAGAAGCTTGAGGATGTTCTTGAGCTTGGGCCCCGCGGCCTTCTGCAGATTCGACGACATCAGGGACATGCCGTATAGAAAGAGCCCGAGCCCTCCGATCATCCAGAGGATGATCTGCTTAGGGTCATAAGACCAGGCCCGGTACTCTACAATTCCGCTTCCGATCCGGGTGTCCTTGACAAAGGCCGCCACGGTGTGGTCTTCCATCTTGCTGCCGAGCTTGAGCCGGGTTTCGGCAACACCGTGCTCATCCGTTATGGTCTCAGACACGCTCAGCTCGGCCCCGGAACCGGCCTCCACCCAGAACTTGACCTCGACATCAGGGACGGGGCTTCCGGCGAGATCCGTTACGCATAGAGCCAGGGGGGTCTCGAGCCAGGTCCCGGAGCGGCCCTCCTGGCCGTCTCCCGACATGGTCACGCGAAGGCCATCGAAGGTGAAGTCACTCTGGCAAAATGACGTCGATGGGATGAAGACAAGCAAATAGAACAGAAGCGGGATGACGAGTTTCCATGATGCCGCTCTTTGTCTGCTCAACCTGCCCCCTGTGGATTCATTAGGATTCGACCAGATACCCGAAGTGGTGTCAAGTGCGTGTATTCCGGCCGGCTGAAAGCCCCTGAATCAGGGCCTCGGGCCGGGCCGGCTTCCGCGTCCTTGTCAGCGGGGCACCCCGTGGAGGGTCGCTGCGTCCCTGGCTATCGCCTTGTTGAAGCGCTCAATTGAGGCATCGCGGAAGCGTGGATTAGACGCGTTCTTCCTGGCCTCTTCGATGTTCGTCTCGTTCACGAAGTCAGGGATCGGGGTCACTCCCTCATATTCGGCGAAGGGCTTGTGGTATATGTATCCGTCGCAGAAGTCAGCCAGGGTGAATTTCTCATAGCCGTACTTGTATATCGAGGTTTCCCCGGGCAGATCCCCGAAGGGCGTGCCCCTGGTGGAGAAGCCGACGGGAAGGTAGGAGGGGTCCACTAGTTCCATGGCGGCATCGATTATACCGTCGGCGGGCTTCACGTAAGGCTTGCCATAGCCCTCCGCCGGAACCCATCCGGCGTGCATGAAGACCGTGATCGCCCTCTTGCCGATCTCCTTGAAAACGTAGTTCCCCGCCCTGCTGTCATCGAAACGAACAAACTTGCCATTGCCGACCACAGGCTGCTTGTATTCGGTGAAGGCATGATGTATGCCGCAGTGGACCAGTATCTTTTCCCCCCGGGCAACCGCGCTGTCCAGGATAACCCTGGCCCAGAGGCGCTCGCCACCGCCGGCCCAGACCTTCCTCATCACGGCCGGGTCGTCCCGGTCCTTCTCATCTTCTATGTGCCACCACTCCGGAGAGTCATTGAGGGCCAGGATGCGGAATCTCTCGACTCCCTCCGCGAGCCCGGAGTTGACCTCCCAGGCAGCCTTGAAGACGTCAACATACTCCTGGTATCCCCAGAAGGGGGATTGCTGGAAGGTGATCCGGCGGGCCAGTTCCTCATCATAGGCCGGTGCCGCGAGAAGGCTGTCGATGAGGTGCTGATCCTCCCGCCTCGCGAACTCGGTCGCGAGACGGAATATGCCGTGGCTGTGAAGGTATGGAATCAGGCTGATCACGAATTCAACGTCGTGCTTGTTCCGGTGCACTTCTCCAAGAAAGATCACGTCGTGATCCGCGAATTCACCTACAAGGTACACCTCCGGGGGAAGATGGTGCTGCTCGATATAGGTCTTGAGGCCCTCAAGCACCAGGGGGTCGATCTCCCGGGCGGGTCCGGAGCAGCCGGCCAACAGAATCATCAAAGCGATCAGCGAGGCAATCACAACGGTAGGGCATCGCATGGCATCCTCCTCCGGTCCGGGCAATGTTGCCGGGCCGTATTTCACTGAGTGTGTGCCCAGATTAGCACGGCATGTTGGATCAGGCAACCATCCGCCCGCAGGGATCGGAGGCCCGGAGACAGGAATTTGCCATCTGCGCGTCGGAATCGACCACCGCGGGCAGGAATCTGCCGATCGCCTGTCGGAATTGCCCGCCGCTGACAGAAGTTTGCGGATCGTGTGTCGGAATCGTCCGTCCGCAAGCGTCATACCTGGTGGTTCCCGGAATTTCCGCCGGTCCCGGTGGTGTAGGAAGACAGGGCCGGCCTGGTAGGGTGCCGGGATGATGGGTGGTGGCACGGGTCGCCGGGTGGAGCGAAGCGGGGTTGAAATCAGCCAGCCGTAGGTCTAATGTCATTGCGAGGAGCGAGCGGCGGAGCGGTAAACAACGCTGTGCCGGCAACTATATTGCTTCGCCATCTCCTCGCAATGACGCTTTTTTTCTGGAAGGACACTGGCTGTTCTCTGACCATGGCGCTGGAGGCGAACCGTGACCTCAAGACTCGACGAGTTTCGTGAACATCGCGAGAAGATGAATGAGAAGATCCTGGCGAGCGGACATCTTGGCATCAAGCGCTTCTTCCGCCTGGACGGCGCTGCCTATGAAGATGGGGCATTGGACTCCCGTACCAAGGAGCTCCTGGGCCTGGTGGCCTCGGCGGTGCTCCGGTGCAATGACTGCATTGACTATCATCTCGTTCAGTGCGCGAAGGCCGGCTATACCGACGAGGAGCTCCAGGACGCGCTCAATGTGGCCCTGATCGTTGGCGGCAGCATCGTGATACCGCACTTGCGCCACGCCTTCGAGACCATAGAGCTTCTGCGCAAGAAATAGGTCCTGCCCCTATTTGTGAATTGCCTGTCCAGGATCCGGTTGCCGCTCACGGCAAATCCCCTAGAATCAAGGCAGTGACGCTTGGCTCGGGTAATGCCCCACCCGGCCGGCGGGAACCAATGCGGCGTGTCCACGTTGATGCGCCGGCCAACAGCGCATGGTATTATCGATATGGAGGATGAAGTCATGACGCGTTCACTGCCTGATACAGGCACGCTCTACAAGGCGTTGCTCACCGGGGACAGCACCTATGAGGGGATCTTTGTCGTGGGGGTGAAGACCACCGGCATATTCTGCCGTCCAACCTGCAGAGCCAGGAAGCCCAACCGGGAGAACGTGGAGTTCTTCGATTCCGCCCGCGAGGCCCTGCTGAGAGGCTACCGTCCCTGCAAGAAGTGTAATCCCATGGGCCGGGCGGGTGATATCCCCGGGTGGCTCAAGCCCCTGATGCATGAAGTGAATTCAAGTCCGGGGATCAAGCTCAGGGATGCCGACCTGAGAGAGCGGGGGATCGACCCCGGCCGGGTCAGGCGATGGTTCAAGAGGCATCACGGCATGACCTTCCAGGCATACTTAAGAGCGCTCCGGATCGGTCAGGCCGTTGGAAGAATCAAGCACGGCGACAAGGTGATCGAGGCCGCCTTCGACTCAGGCTATGAGTCACTGAGCGGTTTCACCGAGTCATTCAAGAAGGCCGTGGGTGTCGCTCCCAGCCGGAGCAAGACACTGCGGCTGGTAACCGTGACCAGGATACTCACGCCTCTGGGTCCGATGCTGGCGGGAGCGACGGATGAAGGTGTCTGCCTGCTCGAGTTCATGGATAGGAGGATGCTGGAGACCCAGCTCGCGCGGCTCGGCAGGCTGCTCCGGGCCGAATTCACACCGGGCAAGCACGAACATCTGGATGCCCTGGACAGGCAGGTTGGGGAGTACTTCGCCGGCGCCAGAAGGAGATTCGACATCCCGCTGGTGCTCTCCGGAACTCCATTTCAGGAGAAGGTGTGGAAGGAACTTCTAACCATACCCTATGGGACCACGAGATCGTACGGGGAGCAGGCGAAGCGTATCGGAAAGCCCCGGGCGGTGCGCGCGGTGGGCAGGGCCAACGGGGACAACCGGATGGCGATCATCGTGCCATGCCACAGGGTTGTCGGGCAGGATGGGAAGCTCACCGGATATGGCGGCGGCCTGTGGCGCAAGCAATACCTGCTGGATCTAGAGCGCTCCGCATCAAAATAGGTGCCAGGCACCAATTTTGACGGAAATTGGTGCCTGGCACCTATTTTAGCTTTCGGCGATTATCTTCTCGGACAGGCGGACGGTTTCCTCGGTATGCTCGATCACCTTCTTGCGGATGTCCGCGGCTTCCTTAAGGGTATCGGCCCTGAACTTCTCATCCTCTATTCCGGGAAGGTTGATGGCGACATTGAGATAAGCTCCCTCGGCGGCGGTCCTGGCAGTCAAGGCCGCAACCCCGGCATCGCTGACCGAGTTCTTGTTGCCCTTCGAGACGATCCTTCGGGCCAGCTCGGCCGCTTCCCAGGTCCGCTTGAGAACATTGAAAGGCACCAGGGTGGCGTCCTTGTTGGCCTCCTCCATCGCGGCCTTCCGCGCGGCCTTGTCCTCATCTGTCTTCTTGGGCAGGCGGGAGGCGGCCATCACCTTGTTGAAGGCATCGGTGTCGCGGTCCACGTCCGCCAGGAACTCGTCCTTGAGCCTCTGGCCTTCGATGCTCACGGCCTCGGCCTCGTCGAAGGCGTCTTCATAACCCTTCTTTCCGTGGGTTAGGGCACCAACCATCGCGGAGAGGGCGCCGCTCAAGGCCCCGCAAAGGGCCGCCACGCTTCCGCCGCCCGGCGCCGGGGCATCGGTGGAGAGAAGGTCTGCGAAGTCATTGACCTTCATCCCGACCAGTTT
>JASFOL010000163.1:0-4671 GCA_050116545.1 bacterium
GCCGTAGGCCGCATTGTCCACGTAGAATTTCCAGAAGTAGGGCGCCGGCGCCCCCAGCATCGATGCGGCCAGGCCTTTGATAACGGACCTGTGAGTCACGATGGCGAAGTTGCCATCTTCCTCGGCCACCACCTCGAGAAGCCGCCGGGTCGCGCGCTGCCGGACCTCCTCGACGCTTTCACCGCCGGGCAGCTTCAGCTTCTCCGGCTCCGAGATCCAGATCTTCCACATCTCCGGAAAGTCATGCTTGACCCTCTCCTTCTCCACCCCCTGCCATTTGCCTAAGGCGATATTGTTGAAGGCCTCATCAACCCGGTAGTCGACGCCGATCTCTTGCGCCACGATGCGGGCGGTCTCCACTGTGCGCCCAAGCGGCCCGGTGAGGATGAATTCTATGCCCTCATCCTTTAGCACCTTGCCTGTGTCGACCGCCTGGCTTCGGCCATTGTCGTTGAGGTCCACTTCATACCTTCCCCTGAAGATCCCCAGCCTGTTGAACTCGGTCTCTCCGTGACGTATCAGGTAAATTCGCTGTTTCTTCGCTGCCATGGAATTGCTCCTGTCCGAATTGCTCTTTCACTGCTTCGCCGCGGTCGCCTCTTCCCCCCGACGGCGGCTCAGGGCGCCACCTTCTTTCCCACGCTCAAATTGTGTGCGAGTCTCAGCGGAACGGGTATCCGGTACTTCGGCGAGCAGGCAAGCACCAGCTCTATCGACTTCTTCAGATCTATCTTATGGCCCGGGGAAACATATACCGGCTTCACCGATGTCCGCGTCCTGACCGCGGCGCCGATCACGGCCCCCTCGCCGTCATACATGAAGGAATATGTTCCCTTCTCCCTGCCGGGTTCATCGAAGGTGCCATAGAGCACCGATTTGGCGCATCCCAGGACAGGCCGGTCCAGGAGAATGCCCGCATGTGCGGCCAGGCCCATCCTCAGCCGGTGCGCGATGCCCTGGGCATCACACATAAGGACGTCGGGCTCGGACTTGAGTTTCTCCAGGGCGGCGAGCAGTCCGGGTATCTCCCTGAAGGCCAGCAGCCCCGGTACATAGGGGAAGGCGCAGGGCCGGGTGATGACCGAGGTTTCGATCAACTCAAGATCGGGGTAAGTGAGTACCGCAACGGCCGCGCGCACCGTCTTCTTATCGGGAAAGCCGACATCGGCCGCCGCCAGTGTCCTCATCCTGCGTCCATCCCAGACCGTACAAATTCTCTCGCGCAGTCTCAGCTGGATTTCCCTGGCCTGTGCCGGAGTGACGTCCCACGGGTGAAGCGCCGCCGACTTCACCTGCGCCCCCGGCCTTGTTCCTCGAGGAAGCGCCGCTCCCGCTCGGTGAGGGTGTGAATACCCTCACTGTTGATCTTGTCCAGGATCCGGTTGATTTCTTCCTGGATGCGAATCCGCCGTTCGAGTTCCCGCCGGTCTGCGGCGTCGGCCAGCCTGTCCTGCACGCCGGACGCGCGCTTCGAGATCATGCCTATAATCCGGTCACGCCTGAGATAGACAAAGCCCACAAGCAGGCCTCCCAGATGGGCGAAGCGGGCGATGGGGGCTCCCGGCATCAGCAAGAGGGCCAGCAACTCGAGCAGCCCCACAAGCACGGCGAAGTGCTTGGCCTTGATTCTGATGACGAAGTAGAGCAGCAGCTCCCGCTCGGGGAAGGTCAACGCGAAGGCGATGATGAGGCCGAAGATGGCCCCCGATGCCCCGATGGTGGGAATGGTGGATGAGGGTTGGACGAGCACATTGATCAGGCCGGCGCCCGTCCCGGTGATGAGGTAGTACTTGAGAAACTCCCGGCTTCCCCAGTATCTCTCCAGCTCCGATCCCATCATCCACAGGAAGAGCATATTGAAGAGAATGTGAAGGAAGTTGCCGTGCAGGAACATGTAGGTGACAAGCTGCCAGAGATAGCCCTCGCCGAGGACGCTCGCAGGAACCAGGCCGAGGACCAAAAGATAGGGACCCCGGAAGAGGTTCTGGAGAATGAACACACCGACATTGATGATCAGCAGCCACTTCACCGCCGGAGTCACCGATGGTACAACCGAGCGAGAATAGGTTCGATAAATACCTGGACGCAATACTGTTTCCTTTCCTGGATGACGCCTTCCGGGGCGCCACCTTTATTTAACCTCAGAAGGCCCACAAATTCAAGAATGGGGTCAGGTACCGATTCAGAGAATTCTCTGAATCGGTACCTGACCCCAAATTTGAATTCCGGGGCTGACCGCGGCCGGTCGAGATGTGTATAATCCTCACGGAGGATCGCGATGGGACCTGTGGAAATCGAGATAATGGCGGTGTCGGAGACCCGGATTGCCCTTAGCGCCCAGTATGCCTCGGAGGCCGCCGCGCTCAGGCGAAGGTGGTTCGCCGACCGCGAGGTCCTGGACGCCATATGCCGGGACCTGAGCGAGGTGATCGAGGAGAGCGTCACACTGCCGGCTTCCGAGGACGCCGCCCGCGACCATAAAGACGAGACCGCCCGGCGCCTCAAGGACCTGGGACTCGCCCTCTTTCAGGAGCTGCTGAAGCAGGAGGGCGACCGCATCAGCAAGATTTCGGGTGAAGGCGAACGTGACCGCTACATCGTATTCAAGATTGACAGGTCGCTCGCACATCTTCCGGTGGAACTGATGTTCGACGGAACCGAATTCCTGTCCACCAGGTCGGCGATGGGCAGGTTGATCTATGCCGAGGACATTCCGGGGCCGCCGCCAGCCGAGCGCACTCCACCCTACCGGGTCTATCTCGCGGGCGACCCCTCCGGCGACCCCGTGATCAGGCCGGATGTCGAATCGGAGATCGACGAGCTCCGGCGTATCTTCACCCGGTCGGCGGGTTTCGCCCTGAGAATCCAGCAGGGCCCGGAGATCACGCGGCAGTCGATTCTGACCCATTTGCCCGGGACCACCATCTTTCATTTCACGGGTCACGGGGTCGCAAGAGCCGAAGACGGCGCCACCGGGATCAGGATGGGAACAGGAAAGGCGCTGGGCGGTGAAGCCCTGGCCGGGCTCAAGGACCCGCCGGCCCTGGCCTTTCTCAATATGTGCACCCCGGTTCCCTGGCTTGAATGGAAGGGGACCCTCGGATTGGTTGAAACGCTGCTCGCCAGGGGCACGCGGGCCTGTGTCACATCCCTCTGGGACGTCGGCAGCGGGGCGGCGACGCGGCTTGCCTCCCGCTTCTACAGGCATCTCTTCAACGGGGAGACTTTCGGTCATGCCCTGAGAAGGGCGCGCACCGACCTGGCCGAGACCTTCGGGCTGCACGCATTGACCTGGGCGGCCTATACCCTATACGGTGATCCGAGGCTCAGCCTCGAGGACCTTGATGCGGAGCCGGCCGGGCGAGGCCGCAGGTTCGGTGCCCTGGCGGCCCTGCTCAGCATACTAGTGCTGCTGGCGGCTCTCCTCTATCCGGTCGCCACAGTCAAAGAAAACCTTGGAACCCCTCCCGGAATTCCGGTAGGATATCTCGTGGTCGAGTCGATACCGGCCGATGCGACGATTTTGATCGATGGCGAGGCGAGGGGCATGACACCCTCAACCGTGGAAGTCGCGGCGGGCAATCATCGCATCATCCTCCAGAAACAAGGATACCGGCACTGGGAAGCATGGATAGAAGTAAGAGAATCAGAGAAGACCACCCTGGAACCCAAACTGGTGAGAATCCAGTAAGCTATCTCCCTCGCACCCAAACCTCGCCTCCCGGCCTGGCTGCTCGGATGCCTGCCCCGGCACTGCCGGTCCTTCTGCTTGCCCTGGCGTTGCTGGCCGGCGCCGGGCTCTCAATGGCGGCTCCGGCGCTCACCGATTTGTGGGACGCACCCGTCGATCTCCAGGGGCTCTGCTCGGGCGACACCACTCTGATCCTGGTATGCGATCCGGGCCTGGCGACCTGCCGCGAAGGCGCCGTCCACTTCGACAGCAGGGCCGGCATGATCAGGGACGGCGAGGTCCGGCCCGCGATCATACTAATGGGGGACCCCGCCGGGATCAGGGAGACCGTGCTCGATCTCGACATCCGCGTTCCCGTCTACATAGATCAAGGCGAGACCGTCTTCGGAAGCATCCTCGCCGAGAGAATACTCCCCGCGCTGGTCCTGATGGACGACCAGGGCCGGGTGCTTGAGACCGTCTATGGCGGCGGAGATTCCCTGGACGGAAACATCAACGCCCTGATTGGAACCGAAACCGAAGAGCGGGCCGAAACTCAAACAGAGACCGAGGAGGAAGGCGGATTCAACTGGTGGCTTGTGGCGGTCCCGGTCGTGGCGGTCCTGGCCCTCCTCCCCTTAGTGCTCGATTGAACGCCCTGAATTGATATGGAAGAAAGAGAACTTTTGCAGGGATGCATCGCCAGGGATGAAAGAGCGTGGAAGCATTTCATCAAGTCATATGACCGCTGCATCTATGGGGCGATACTCAATCTGCTCGGCAAGTTCTCGATTCACGAACCCGAAGTCGCCGCGGACATATTCGCCTCGGTGATCGAGAAACTGCTGAAGAATGACTGCGCGGCGCTTCGCAGGTTCAGGTGGAACTCCAAACTCTCCACCTGGCTGGTGAGTGTCGCGCGCAACAAGACATATGACTATCTCAGGGGCCTAAAGCGCAGGCCCAGCGTCTCGCTGGACGCCCCCCTGGATCAGGACTCG
>JASFOL010000164.1:0-4670 GCA_050116545.1 bacterium
TCAGCCCCATCGACACCTCGGAAAAGCCGAACGTCGCCCCCAGCTTCCACGGCATCCGCCAGTTTGAGTAGTCGTAGTACATAAGGCTGGATGCCAGGGCCAGGCTGCCGTCATCGTTCAGGTCCTGCAGCCTGGATTGAAACAAGGCCTTGTGGTAGCGGAATGCCGCGTACTGGGTCACTCCTATGCCGATATTGGGACTCAGACCATAGCCCCAGGACATGCCAACCCATGTTTCGGTCAAATCCTCACTGACCAGGGCATCCGCGGAAGCAGTCTCGGGATCGCTGAAGCCCGGTATGCTGTCACGGGTTCCCACCCAGCTGCCTTTTATATTAAGGCGCGCACTCTGGCGGGTCAGGATCGAGTAGCCGAAGCGGTGGCCTCCCGCCCAGTCGATTCGAAACATACCGGCGACTATCGAAGGAGCCGGGGCAAGGCGGGAGGACTTGAGGTCGAGGTCGGTTCCCCCGATACCCCGAAGCCAGATATTGGGATAGTGAAAGGACCTCGCCGCCAGCAGGACCTCTATATCCTCGATCAGAGGAAGGGCGCCGGGATTGTAATAAGTGGCGCTGATGTCCACGACACTGCCTATGATGGCGCCGTTTAAGAGGGAAGCGCGCGTGCCGTATGTGTAGGTCCAGTAATGAGTGTCCTGGGCCGCCGCCGGAGGCGTGAAAGCGCATATGGTGAGCAGCACGGCTGCCAATGCACCGAAGGTGCCGACCGGAGCGTGGTGGCTGCATCTGACATCACGCATTTGAATCCCTCGATTCCGGACAGATTGCAGTGTTTTAAAGCGCCCGGATGTCCTATTCTATCAGAGGGACCTCCGAAGCGACCTGAAGATCTATGAGCATTTCCACCTGGTTCATTATCTGGAAGAACCTCGTCACCAGAGTGGAAGGCAGCTTGCGGTCCATCTTGCGGTAGTAATCCTGTTTGAGCTGCAGCCTCTTTTTGTCATTCCTCTGAACGCGGTTGAAGAGCTCCCTGGCCTTGCTGTCGGTCATGTCTCCATAGTGCTCTCCGTAGTCGCGCAGCAGCATCAGCCACTCGTCGGTGAGCTTGGCCAGATCGAGCTCATACTCCCTGTAGATCGGCCAGAACTCGGCGGCCTGAGCTTCGGTCATCGGCAGGAACTCGGTGATGACCGCCACCCTGGACGCCCTGAGGTCCTGTCTCAAGAGTTCGATATACTTCTCGAGGCCCTGCTCTTCAGCACTGGCCAAGCATGCAATTAACAGGACCGCCAGTCCCAAGAGCACCACTCTTCGAATCATCTCCGCCTCCTCTATGAGTCCAATTGCGCCAATGATGAAATGGATGTAAGCAATATACCTGTGGCTGGACGGCCGGTCAAGCGGGGACTTGGCGGGCCGCTATCAGGCGGCATGCAATGTGCCTCGCTTGACTTCGGTAAGGGACTCTGTTCTCATGAATAAGGCATGACCAGAAGGCAAGACAGATGGAGGAGAACAATGAACACCCACTACCGTTTCAGAAGCATGACAGCACCTTGCGTATGTATGATCTTTACGGCTCTGGTGGTTTCACTCGCGGCCGTCTGCGCGGCCCAGGATGGGTGGCCTCGGCAGATAGAAGTGGAGAAGGGCAAGGTTGTGATCTATCAGCCGCAGATAGAGTCTTTCAGCGGCGACGATCTTCAAGCCCGGGCGGCGGTCTCGGTGACCCCTGCCGGCCAGACTACTCCCGTCTTCGGCGCCGTATGGATGAAAGCGAGGGTCTCCACCGACTATGACGAACGTATCGTCAAGCTCGTGGATCTTGAAGTCACCAATGCCAGGTTTCCGGATGCCGAGGCCGCTCAAATCGCTGAGCTTTCAAGCCTCCTGGAGTCCGAAATTCCAAGGTGGGATCTTGACATCTCGCTTGACAGGTTGCTTGCGGGGCTGGACGCCGCTGAAATGGAGAAGACCGAAGCCGAGAGAATCAATACGGCCCCACCCAGGGTGTATTTCCGGACGTCTCCGACAGTGCTGGTCACTATAGATGGCGATCCCATCTTGCGGACTATGCCCGAATCGAAGCTCAAATACGTGGCCAACACGGCTTTCTTCATAGTGCAGGACCTGAACAGCAAGGCCTATTTCCTCAAGGGCGGGGATCACTGGTATACGGCGAAGGAAGTGACCGGAGACTGGATCAGTACCGAGAAGGTTCCCAGAGATATTGTTGATCTGGCACAGAAATCCAGCACCGGTGAAGACGAGCCCGACACTTCATTCGTTGAAGGTCCGCCCGCAATCCTGGTCTCGACCGAACCAGCCGAGCTCATCCTGGCCGATGGTGAGCCTGAGTATGCTTCCGTGGAGGGGACGCAGCTTCTCTATATGAGCAATACCGAAAGCGATGTTATCATGGACATCGAGTCTCAGACATACTATGTGCTGCTTGCCGGGCGCTGGTACATCTCCAGGGATCCGGCGGCGGGCGACTGGACCTATGTTGCCCATGACAATCTGCCGGAGGACTTCCCAGACATACCGCCGGAATCTGATATGGGTGATGTCCTTGCGAGCGTGCCGGGTACCGAGCAGGCACGGGACGCCGTTCTCGAGAATCAGATTCCCCAGACGGCCGAAGTCGATCGCAAGACCGCCACCCTTAAGGTGCAGTACGATGGCGATCCCGAGTTCGAGAAGTGTGGAGACGGGGGAGTGGCTTATGCCCGGAACGCCGACAAGAGCGTGCTCCTTATAGACCAACGATACTACTGCTGTGATGACGCGGTGTGGTTCGAGTCCGGCAAGCCCGACGGCCCGTGGGAAGTGAGCATTGAGGTGCCGGATGAAGTGCAGTCGATCCCACCCGAGTGCCCCGCATACAATGTCAAGTATGTCTATGTCTATGGTTCCACTCCTGAAATAGTCTATGTGGGATATACGCCGGGCTATACATGCTCCTATGTTTACGGCGGGGTTGTGGTCTATGGGACGGGGTATTGGTACCGGCCCTGGTATCGCCATTACTACTATCCACGCCCAGTGACCTATGGCTTCTCGGCGCACTATAATCCTTACACGGGCTGGGGATTTTCATTCGGCCTCCGCATTGGATGGGTTGGATACGGTTGGCACCGGCCCTACTATGGCGGCTGGTGGGGCCCTGCGGGCTATCGCGCGGGTTACCGGCACGGCTACGGGGCCGGCTATCATCACGGTTACTGGCGGGGGTACCATGCCGGCCAGGCGAGCCGTCCGCGTCCGACCACCTATCAGACGGCCAACCGGAACATCTACAGGAACAGGGTCGACGGCGTCCGGAGTACCGGAGTGGCGCGTCCGGTTCAGCGTCCGGCAACCGGTGCGGTTCAGCGTCCGGCGACCGGTGCGGTTCAGCGTCCGGCGACCGGTGCGGTTCAGCGTCCGGCGACCGGTGCGGTTCAGCGTCCGGCAACCGGTGCGGTTCAGCGTCCGGCAACCGGTGCGGTTCAGCGGCCCGCCAAGGTGCCAGACATCAACAACAATGTCTTCACGGACCGAAACGGCAATGTTTACCGCCAGACCGACAGGGGCTGGGAAGCCAGGGACAAGGGTGCGTGGACACCAACCGACAGGGCGTCCCAGGCCAAGAGACAGAGCTACCAGAACAACATCTCTGATCTCAGCCGCCAGTCACAGGCCCGCAGCCTGGGCACCCAGAGAACCGGCAACTACAATAGCTACAGACAGGGCACCCAGCGCCCCACCCAGCAGCGTCCGGCCGCGAAGCCTGCCCAACCGTCCGGAGGCAGATCGGGTGGGCGAACCCGTCGCTAGTTGAGAGGGAAACGGAGCGAGCATTGGCATGGGAATGAAATGCCGTGTTGAGCCCGGGCACAGGCGGCCCCGGCATGTCAGATCTGATGTGATGGTGGCACTCCTCTGTGCCATTCTGCTGTTCTGCCTGCCTTGCGCCTGCCTTGCGCAGGCCAATACGGTCCGGGAAATGCTCAGGACCCGCATGGAGCAGATCAGGCTAACGGGCGAGTTCCAGATAGGCAAAGACATGATATCGGCGGTTCGGGTTATCCCCGAGTTCTATGAGAACCGCGACTTCGAGCAGGCCTGGACGGAACGTCACAAGATTGAAAACCTGCTTAAATCTGTCCGGGGCATCCAGGCGGATGGCCTCTATCCATGGGACTATCATCTGGAAGAGATCGAACGCCTTGTCGCCGAAACAGCCGAAGGCGGGGCTGGGCCTCAAACTTCGGCAGATCTGGATATGCTGCTCACCGACGCCCTCTTAAGGCTCGCCTACCACATGCTTTTCGGGAAGGTCGATCCCGAGAGGCTCGACCCCAATTGGAATCTCTCGGCGGACATAGAGGGGCTCAAGCCTGCCGACGGTCTCGAGAAGGCCCTTGGATCGACCAATCTCTATACATTCGTAGAGGAATTCAAGCCCCAGCATCCGTTCTATCTCCGGCTCAAGGACGCCCTGGCGTCATACCGCGCCATCGCGGACATGGGTGGATGGCCGGATATTCCACAGGGAAGCGCCCTCAATAAGGGTGAAAAGGACGAGCGGATTCCTATTCTCAAGAAACGCCTCTATCTGACCGGCGACCTTGAGGACGCCGGAGACAACTCCTCTCTCCTGTTTGACGCCGGCCTTGAGCAGGCAGTCAAGCGCTTCCAGACACGCCACGGGCTTTCGGC
>JASFOL010000165.1:0-4667 GCA_050116545.1 bacterium
GGCTTCTGAAGCGGGCTTTTGAAGCTGGCTTGCGACGCGAGCGCCCGAGAGCCCGCCCCGAAGGGTCTCCGGGACGCCCGTCGCATAGAAAGCGTTTGACTCGCGCGGATTGGCGGGCATACAATGGCTCTAAACAAGCGTTTCTCCTTTACTTACGAGACCCGAAGAAGGCAGGTGATCAGGCTTGGGTAAGTCGACTCACGACAGGATCGAGGATCTCAAGAAGAAGAAGGACGAGGTCAAACTTGGCGGCGGCAGGGAGAGGATCGTGAAGCTCCACGAGGCCGGCAAATTGACAGCCCGCGAGCGGATCGAGCTCTTGCTGGATGAGGGAAGCTTCCAGGAGATCGGCGTCTTCGTGACTCACCGCTGCCAGGACTTCGGGATGCCCGACCGGAAGGTCGTGGGTGACGGCGTCGTGGCCGGGCACGGTACCGTGAACGGAAGGCGGGTCTTTATCTTCGCCCAGGACTTCACGGTCTTCGGCGGCACCATGGGCGAGATGAACGCTGTGAAAATCTGCAGGGTTATGGATCTGGCCGTGGAAAACGGCGCGCCCATCATCGGACTCAATGACTCGGGCGGCGCTCGAATCCAGGAAGGCGTGGCCAGCCTCGGAGGCTATGCTGACGTATTCCTTCGCAACACTCTGGCCTCAGGCGTGGTCCCCCAGATTTCCGCCATCCTGGGCCCCTGCGCCGGCGGCGCCGTCTACTCCCCCGCCATAACCGACTTCATCCTGATGGTCAAGAAGACCAGCCACATGTTTATCACCGGGCCCAATGTGATCAAGTCGGTGACCGGAGAGGACGTGACCTTCGAGGAGCTGGGTGGCGCCGAGACCCATGCCACCAAAAGCGGCGTCGCTCATTTCATGTGCGAGGATGAGTACGACTGCTTCGCGCGAATCAAGAAGCTCCTGAGCTTCCTCCCCCAGAACAATCTGGGCGATCCCCCGAGAGTGGAGCCCGTCGATAGGCCGGACCGCGCCGATGAGAGTTTGAACACCATAATCCCGGATTCACCCAATAAGCCCTATGACATGCACGACGTGATTCGCCCGGTTGTGGATGACGGCGACTTCTTCGAGGTGCATGAGAACTATGCGGGGAACATCATCGTGGGCTTCGCGCGCCTTAACGGTATCTCGATCGGCGTGGTGGCACAGCAGCCCAAGGTGCTGGCCGGAACGCTGGACATCAATTCCTCCATCAAGGGTGCGCGCTTTGTGAGATTCTGCGACGCCTTCAATATCCCTCTTATCACCTTCGAGGACGTTCCGGGCTTTCTCCCGGGCACCGAGCAGGAATATGGCGGCATCATCAAGCACGGGGCCAAGCTCCTGTTCGCCTATTGCGAGGCCACAGTTCCGAAGCTGACGGTGATAACCAGGAAAGCATATGGCGGCGCCTATGATGTCATGAGCTCGCGCCACATAAGGGGTGACTACAATGTCGCCTGGCCGACGGCGGAGCTGGCGGTGATGGGCCCGGACGGGGCGGTGAATATCATATACCGGAAAGACATCGAGAAGGCCAAGGACCCCGAGGAGATGCGAAAGCGTATCATCGCGGACTATGAAGAGAAATTCGCGAACCCGTATATCGCAGCGGGGCTGGCCTATCTGGACGACGTGATTGAACCGTCCGAGACGCGGCAGGCTCTTATAACGGCGCTGGAGATGCTGCTGGACAAACGCCAGAGCGTGCCGGCCAAGAAGCACGGCAATATCCCGCTTTGAGGGCGGACGTGCAGACCAAGAAGCACGGCAGTGTTTCGATCTGAGTCAGCGGCACGGAGCCTTGCGCAGTCCGATCATGTCCGGCCGGGGTTTGAATTGAGGAAGAGTTCAAGAGGAGCCGAGGGTCTGTGACGGCAAAACCCAAACTCTTAAGGAAGGTGCTGGTGGCCAATCGCGGGGAGATCGCGATCCGCATCTTCCGGGCACTGAACGAGATGGACATAGGATCGGTGGCGGTTTACAGCGAAGCCGACCGCCTCTCCTGGCATCTCGGATATGCCGATGAAGCTCATCTCATAGGACCCCCTCCGGCGGCCGAGAGCTATCTCAATGTGGCCAAGATCCTCGATGTTGCCAAAGAGACGGGCTGCGATGCCATCCACCCCGGCTATGGTTTCCTGGCCGAGAGTCACGACTTCGCCCGGGCCTGCGAAGACGAAGGTATAATCTTCATCGGGCCCACCCCCTCTTCGATAAAGGACATGGGATTCAAGACCCGGGCCAAGAAGATAATGCAGGACTCCGGCGTGCCGGTGATACCTGGCCCTCCGGGACCCGTGGCCGACGTCGCCCAGGCCGAGAAGATCGCCGGCGAGATCGGTTACCCCGTGATGCTCAAGGCCTCGGCCGGCGGTGGCGGCAAAGGAATGCGAATCGTCCGGGACAAGGCCGACATCCGGAAGGCGTTTAAGACCGCGACCGGCGAGGCCGAGAGCTACTTCGCCAATCCCGAGGTCTTCATCGAGAAATTCGTCGAGCGTCCGCGGCACATAGAGGTCCAGATCCTGGCCGACAATCACGGAGACGTGGTCTACCTGGGCGAGCGCGAGTGCTCGGTGCAGCGAAGATACCAGAAACTGATCGAAGAGACTCCCTCCCCCGCTCTCGATGATGAGGCCCGGATGAAGATCGGCGAGGCGGCGGTCAAGGCGGCAAAGGCGGCCGGATACCGGAACGCGGGAACGGTCGAATTCATTCTGGATCAGTCGGGCGATTTCTATTTTCTCGAGATGAATACCCGGCTTCAGGTGGAGCATCCTGTCAGTGAGTTCGTCACCGGAATAGACCTGGTGAAGGCCCAGCTTAAGATCGCGTCCGGCTTCCCCCTGGAATATCGCCAGGAGGACATCTGTCCCAAGGGTTCCTCGATCGAGTGCAGGATCTACGCGGAGGACCCGGCCAATGATTTCATGCCTTCACTGGGCAGGATCACCAGGCTCAAGAACCCGGAAGGGCCCTGGGTCAGGGTCGAGAACTATGTCTACCGGAGCTATGAAGTGCCGGTCTACTATGATCCCCTGATCGCCAAGGTGATAACCTGGGGAGCCGACCGCGAGGCGGCTATCGCACGGATGAGCCGGGCACTGAGCGAATACATAATAGAGGGAATTGAGACCACCATACCTTTCCATGCCTGGGTGATGCGGGACGAGAAGTTCAAGTCGGGCGACTTCGATACCTCTTATATCGACGAGCACTATGTGGGAAGCTCCACCCGGAAGCACCGGAAGGTACCTGGACAGATCGCCATAATAGCGGCGGCGATAAACGCTCTCGAGACCCGCGCAACGGGCGAGACAAATACGGCCAAGAAGCGAAGCCGCTGGAAGGACACGGCGAGAAGAGAGGGCGTGTCATGATCTACTATGCCAGGCTCAAGGACGGGGAAAGCAAGGTCCACATCCAGAAGGACGGTCAGGACTATTCCTGCTCGATTGACGATGAGGTTTTCGTCGCGGATGCCAGGCTGATAGATGGGCCCACCGCCATATCTCTTATAGTCAACAGGAAGTGCTATGAGGTCATGGTCACGCGCTCGGGAAGGTCCTTCACGGTCTCCACCGGCGGGGACGAGTTCGAGATCGAGCTCTTCGACGAGCTGGAGCGCCGAAGCCAGGCCGCGGGATCCGACCTGGCCGACAGCGGCGCCGAGGAAATCAAGGCCCCGATGCCGGGCGTGGTGGTCTCGGTGGAGGTCGCCAGAGGCGATAAGGTCGAGGCCGGAACACCCGTCGTGATCGTGGAGGCCATGAAGATGCAGAACGAGCTGGCCACTCTGGCGGGCGGAACGGTCAGAGACATACTGGTCAAGGCCGGAGATGTGGTCGAGTCCAGGCAGACTCTGCTCGTGATCGACAGAGGTGAGGAGTAGGAAAGCGGCATGACCCGGGAAAAGGACGCTTCGAGGGACGGGGCCAGGCCGAAGAGGCCGCAGAACGACTCCCTGCTGGCCCCGGAGATCGAGTCCTGGCGAAACGGTCCCCTGGCCGAGCACATCAAGAGATTTCCGGAGAAGGCACCCGGGCGAAAGACCAGATCCGGCATACCCATCGGCACCGCATTCTTCCCCAGTATCTCCGACGCCGGTGATTTCGTGAAGGAATACTTGACTTCGGTGGGCTTCCCCGGGCAGTACCCCTTCACCCGCGGGGTCTATCCCAATATGTACAGGGGCAGGCCCTGGACCTTCAGGCAATATGCCGGTTTCGGAACCACCGAGGAGACCAATGAGCGCTGTAAGTACCTGCTTGACCGGGGCCAGACGGGGCTCTCGGTCGCGTTTGATCTTCCCACCCAGATGGGATATGACTCGGACAATGCAATCTGCGCCGGCGAGGTGGGAAAGGCCGGCGTAGCGATAGACTCGGTCGAGGACGTGGAGAGGCTTTTCGCAGGGATCCCTCTGGACAAGGTCTCAACATCGATGACCATAAACTCCACGGCTACCGTGCTGCTTGCGATGTTCATAGTGGTCGCCGAGGCAAGGGGCATTCCCCGCAAGGCGCTCTCGGGAACGGTTCAGAACGACGTCTTGAAGGAGTATTTGGCCAGGGGAACCTATATCTTCCCTCCCGCACCATCGATCAAGCTCACAACCGATATCTTCTCCTTCTGCAGTTGTGAGATGCCGCGCTGGAATACGATT
>JASFOL010000166.1:0-4659 GCA_050116545.1 bacterium
TGTGGCTTTGCGAGGAGGTACGGATATGTCATGCACTCACTGCGAGCACCGTATTATTGCCGTCACCGTACTGATCATCTGTGCGATGTTTTCAGGGTCGCTTCATGCCGGCATTCCCCGGAAGATAAACTATCAGGGCAAGCTGGCCGACAGCATTACAGGTGAGCCCAGGGTTGGTTCTCAAAACATGATCTTCCGGATCTATGATGATCCGGGTGCGGGAACGCTTCTCTGGTCTGAGTCCCAGACGGTACCGGCGGACTCGGCTGGTATCTTCTCCACCATCCTCGGTAGCATTACTCCCATCGATGTATCCCTTGACGGGCAAGTCTGGCTTGAGGTGGAGGTGGGTGGCCAGGTCCTCTCGCCGAGGCGCGAGATGGTGAGCGTGCCTTTCGCTTTCCAGGCAGAGGTGGCCGGGCAAAGCCGCACAGCTGACAGCCTCAGCGGGTACGCCGCGGGTGATTTCGTGATGAAAGGTGAGATCTCGGCAATCACGAGCGAGATGATTGCGGATGGCACCGGAAGCGGCCTGGACGCAGATATGGTTGACGGGCTCGATGCAGGCGCCTTCGCGGACACGGGACATGTCCATGACGAGAGATACTACACCCAGGGTGAGCTGAGTACCCCGGGCTTGATCAACGAAACCTCCAATCCGGTTGAGTGGACGGCGCTGAAGGGTGTACCGGCGGGCTTCGCCGATGGCACCGATGACCTGGGTGGAGCGGGTGATGGACATTCACTCGACGCCGTGGACGGAACCCCTGCCGATGCTGTCTATGTCGATGCGGATGGCCGTGTCGGCGTCGGCACGCTCAGTCCGGTGTCGAAGCTGGACATAGGCGGAGACGTCAATGTCACGGGGCATCTTCTGATGGATGAGAGAACGGTTCTTTCGACAGACGGATTGTTCAACCTTCGCCTGGGCTGGGGGGCCGGCACCAATAGCACGGGTGACTACAACACTTTTATGGGGTGCCAGGCCGGGAGCACCAATACTGAAGGTTATCACAATACCTTTGTGGGATTCGCGGCCGGAAGAGGCAATACCTCCGGGACTGTAAACACCTTCGTGGGTTACGGTGCCGGACTGACAAACACCACGGGGAGCGCCAACACCTTCGTGGGCTATATTGCAGGGCTCAACAACATGACGGGCAGGTGGAACACCTTCCTGGGCTATTATACGGGAACGGACAATGCCACTGGAGAGGGTAATACCTTCCTGGGGGCCGGTGCTGGTGACGCATGTCTTGACGGGTCTGACAATTGCCTGGTGGGCCGCGCCGCAGGATACGAGAGCGTTTCGGGACACCAGAACACATATGTTGGCAGCTTCTCCGGCTTCTCCGGCACTGCCGGCCATGGCAATGTGTTCCTGGGCTATCAAGCCGGATACAGCGAAACGGGTTCAGACAAGCTCTACATCGCAAACGGTCAGAGTGAAGACGATGTCCTGATCTATGGAGACTTTGCCAGTGGAAGGGTGGGGATTGGCACAACCAATCCGGGAGAGGCCCTGGAAGTCAACGGTGCAGCGAAGATTACAGCGGTTGGGTCTCCCCTCAAATTGCGCACCGGCGCAGGATATATAGAGCTGGAGTCTGATAATCCCGACCCGATGGGGCTAAGATTGTCGAATAGTCGTAGAGACTGGTACCTGATAAACGGCACGAGTCTCGAAGACAGGCTGTCCATTTATGACAGTAGTTCCGGCAAGGAACGCCTGGTGATAGCGGGTATGACAGGCAGGGTCGGGATCGGGGAGTCCCACCCCCTCTCGAGTTTGACCATCAACTCCAACCTCCAGGAAGGCATGGGACTGACGTATCCGGGCATAACCATAGGAAACCCGGGCAGCCATGCGACGCTTCAAATTGGGGGAGGCTCGAGTGATTACTGCTCTTTCCACTGGACCACCCCGGACGGCCTGATGATTTCCTCTACGGGCCACCTATGGCTCAACACGAATGGGCATCACATGATGTTAAGCGAGGACGGTGAAGTCGGCATAGGAACGGTGACCCCTGCGGAGCAACTCCACATAGTGGGTGGCAACCCGAGGATTCTGATCGAGGGGGAGGCGTCGAACCCCGAGGTCAATTTCAAATGCACGGGAGATCCCAGCTCAGAGATCTGGGCAATCTACAAGAGTGTCTCCAATGACGACCTCAACTTCTACCAGAACGGCGCTAACCGGGTGACAATCAAGAACAGCACGGGGAGTGTGGGTATCGGGACTAACAATGTGGGCGGCTACAAGCTCTACGTGCAGGGGGAGGCCTATGCCACCGGAGGGTGGACCCCGTCCGACCTGAGGTTCAAGGAAGAGATCAGCGGCATAGACAACGCATTGGATAAGCTGCTAGGTTTGAGAGGGGTGCTCTTCAGGTGGAAGACCGAGGAGTACGGGGACAAGGGCTTTCCCGAGGGTGAGCACTACGGCGTAATAGCCCAGGATGCGCAGAAGGTGCTGCCTGAGATCGTCAAGGAGGGTCCTGACGGGGACCTTGCGGTGGCCTACGCGGAGATAATCCCGGTGCTGGTCGAGGCCATCAGGGAGCTCAAGACAGAGAACGCTGACCTGAGGCAGAGGATCGAGGCTCTGGAAGGGACGAGTCACTAGGCTGCGCAAGACCGGCAACTCAATTCTCGGTCTGCCTGTCCCTCAGTGACTGCCTGTCCTGTGCCGGGAAGCAACTAGCCACCCTGGATAGATCCAAGGACCTCAAGCAGGGCAGCACGCACCTCATCGACCCCCCTGGGTGAGGCAGGCACCCGGAAACCCAGCTTGGCCAGTTCTGAAAGCACCGCCGCATGGTCAGGCCACATCCGCCGGTCGCCCTCGTTAGCGGACCTCAGAAAGGCATCCACCGGTGCCGGCCGGGAGAGCACGCCGTCGTCGATTACCGATACCGTGTCCCCGGTTTCGGCCAGGAGATCGGCCTCATGGGTGAGGATCAAAGCGGTGAGGCCCTCGGTCTTGAGGCTCTCGATCACGGCAATCAGGCTCTGCCTGCCGCTCCAATCCAACCCCGCCAGGGGTTCGTCCAGAATCAGATACCTCGGCTTAAGGGCAATCACCGAGGCCAGTGCAACCTTCCGCCGCTCTCCGAAGCTCAAGTCCGCAGGGTCCCGCTCCAGGAAGTCATCGGCCAGGCCCACGCGCTCCAGGGCCCAGAGACAGCGCTTCACGGCCGCGGCATCGTCGAAGCCGAAATTATGAAGGCCATAGAGCATCTCCTTGGCCACACTGACCTCGAACATCTGGGTCTCGGGGAATTGAAAAGACAGCTGCACCAGACTCCTGTCGAAGTCCCCGGATGCGGGATCGGCGCCGTCCACCGTGATTATTCCGGTCTGGGGTGCAACGAGACCGGCGAGCATCAGGGCAAGCGTGGTCTTGCCCGATCCGGTGGGACCGAGCACCAGATGCACCCGGCCCTCCTTGAAGACCGCTTCGGCGCAGCCCAAGACGGGCTTATCGTCATAGGCGAATGAGAGCCCTCTCACCACTATGGGCACGGGCCACCTCCATCGCGCGCACCTCCACCCCACAGGTCCCCCTGACGCTCATCGGGCCGCTGCTCTTTGGGGACGTTACAGCTTCGGCCGGCCGCATCACCTCCGCCACCGGCGCCGGCCAGAGCGGCCAGCGCATCCGCCACGCCGGCAGCGGAAAGGTCTCGCCCGCGGGATAGCGCCCGCGCCAGGCCCGGCACCGAGGGTTCGAGCTTCGCCACCAGAGCGGGAAGGCCGTAGAGTGGAATCCCGCTCTTTCCAAGGTAGCTCAGGATCTCTTCCCTGGTCCCCCGGAAGTCCACCCTTCCATGCTTGAGGAAGATCACTTCATCGCAAGTCCAGATGTCCTCTATCCGCATCGATATAAAACCCAGCCCCGCTCCGGTCTTTGCCAGCAGGCGGTCAACCGCCCCCAGTACGCGCCGCCTCGAGCCGGCGTCCAGGAGCGAAGTGGACTCGTCCAGGATCACATAGTCCGGCCGCATCGCAAAGATCGAGGCTATGGTGACCGTCTGCTTCTCACCCGCCGAAAGCAGATGACACGGCCGGGTGCGTAAATGCTCTATGCCGAAGACCCGGAGCGCATCGTCAACACGCCGCCTTATCTCATCCATCTCGAGGCCGAGGTTCCGGAGGCCAAATCCTATCTCGCGATCCACCACCACCTCAACAAGCTGATCGTCGGGATCCTGAAACACAATGCCGGCCCTGCGCCTCACCTCGAAGACGTCGGCTGGGTCCGCAGCGTTGAGGTCCCCGATCGTCACCGCCCCGGCAATGGGCTTCAAGAGTCCGCAGAGCAGCCTCGCCAGGGTGGTCTTGCCGCTTCCGTTTTCGCCGGCAATCGCCAGCCTCTTGCCCGGCTCGATCGTGAGGGATATGCCCTTCACGATCTCGGGGGAATGCGGATAACCGAACCAGAGATTGGTGGCCTCAAGCACTGTGAACTTACCTGCTCTCGAGTTGCTTGAGATTCAGCCTGGCCTCTTCGGACCAGGTCGAGTCCGGATCGATCTCCAGGTAGCGCTGCCATTCGTCAATGGCCTTCTTGCGCTTGCCCATTATCTGTTAAGTGAGCGCCAGGGCATACTGGGCTTCCCTGTATTCGGGATCGATCTCGACGGCTTTCTTGAA
>JASFOL010000167.1:0-4657 GCA_050116545.1 bacterium
GGCGTGGGTTTCGAGACCACCGCGCCGGCTTCGGCGGCGGCCGTCCTCAAGGCAAGCGAACTCGGCCTTGACAACTTTCACATCCTCAGTCTTCACAAGATAACGCCTCCCGTGGTCGCCGCATTGCTTGAGGGGGGCACCGAGGTCGACGGTTTCATATGCCCGGGGCATGTCTGCGCGATAATAGGCTCAAGGCCTCTGGAGCCGGTGGCGGAGACCTGGAAGAAACCCTGCGTTGTGGGAGGGTTCGAACCGGGCGATGTGATGCAGGCGATTCTCATGCTCGTACGCCAGCTGGAGGAAGGGAGAAGCGAGGTCGAGATTGAGTACTTCCGGGGCGTCACCCGGGAGGGAAACACCAATGCGCTGGCCATGATCGACAGGGTGTTCGGCACAGAGGACACCGAGTGGCGTGGAATCGGCAGCGTGCCCGGAAGCGGGCTGGTCTTGAGAGACGAATTCTCCCGCTTCGATGCCGCGGCCTTCATCAAATGCGATATCGATACCACTCCGGACCCGCCGGGATGCCGCTGCGGCGATGTTCTCAAAGGCAGGATGACGCCGCTCGAATGTCCGCTTTTCCGCAAGGTCTGCCGGCCGGAGAGCCCGGTCGGTCCCTGCATGGTCTCCAGCGAGGGTTCATGCTCCACCTACTATCTCTACGCGGGGGAGACAGATGGATGATGTGATTCGCCTGGCGCACGGCAGCGGGGGAGAGGCTTCCCGGAAGCTGGTCGGCGACCTGGTGGAGACCTATCTTAAGAATGACATCATCGATTGCCTTGACGATTCCGCCGTGTTGAGCATCAGCGAGGGAAGGCTGGCTTTTACCACCGATTCCTATGTGGTGGATCCCATCTTCTTTCCCGGCGGCGACATCGGTTCGCTCGCGGTGCACGGTACGGTAAACGACCTGGCCATGGCCGGCGCGAAACCGCTTGCCATAACCCTGGGCCTGATCCTCGAGGAGGGCCTGAAGGTAGAATATCTCAGGGCGATCATGGGGTCGGTCAGCCGCGCCGCGGCCGAGGCCGGCGTGATGGTCGTGGGCGGAGATACCAAGGTGGTGGAGCGCGGGTCGGCGGACGGCATATTCATAAACACATCCGGCATAGGCATGATCCCCGCCGGCATCGATATATCCTCAGCCAATGCCAGGCCCCGTGACAGGATCATATTGAGCGGCACCATCGGCGACCACGGAGTGGCGGTGATGTCCAGACGTGAGGGCCTGAGCTTCAAGACCGAAATCAAGAGTGACAGCGCCCCGCTCAATGGCCTGGTGGAGGCCATGCTTGGCTCGAGCCGCGCCATTCGGGCGATGCGGGATCCCACAAGAGGAGGCCTCGCAACATCACTCAATGAGATAGCGTCCAAGTCCGGAATCGGACTCCTCATAGATGAGGCGGCTGTCCCGCTAAAGCCCGAGGTGGAGCATGCCTGCGAGATGCTGGGACTTGATCCCCTATATGTAGCCAATGAAGGCAAACTGGTGGCCTTTGTTCCGGCCGATCAGGCAGAGGGTGTGCTCGCGGCCATGCGCAAGAACGCCTATGGAAGGGATGCGGCGGTGATAGGAGAGGCCGTCTCTGAAAGCCCCGGTACGGTGATCCTCAATACCGCGGTCGGCGGCAAGCGCATCCTGAGCCCGCTATCGGGAGAACTGCTTCCCCGGATTTGCTGAGACTTCACGGTCTCCGCTGAGACTTCCTGACCTGCCGAGACTTCACGGTCTCCGCTGAGACTTCCTGACCTGCCGAGATTTCCCGCTCTACGCTGAGACTTGCCGGATCTGTCGCGGCTTCCGGCTCTTCTGCCGGGGTGACCGGACACGGGGTGTTTGGGTCCCCAAATGAGAGTGACGCGAGTCGCCCCGGAATCCATTCCAGAACCACCCGCGCCACTCGAAACTCACTCCGAAGGGCTATCAAGCCGCCTCGCGGTCCGCTACATCCTGCTCTTCCTCGAGATCTCATTGCGGTCCTTGTCGTAGACCACGATCTCGATCGGCATCTGCCCCGGAAGCGTATGAGTTGCACAGCCCAGGCAAGGATCATATGCCCTGAAGGCCATCTCAACCAGGTTGAGCGCGCCCTCGGTGATCTCCCCGCCCTTCTTTATCACGCCCTGTGCCGCCTTCTTGAGCGACATGGCTATCGGAGCATTGTTGTTGGTCGTTCCCACAATCAGATTGGCCTCGGTGACGATACCATCCGGGTCGGTCTTGTAGTGGTGATACAAGGTTCCTCTCGGAGCTTCCACTACGGCGACACCCTCATCCGGGGTCGCGCTGGGGATGGTCCTGATCTCCTTTGCCAGGGCTCTCTCGATCCCCTTGCTGGTGCCTTGAGGGGAGCCTTTGGTGATATCTGGATCGGTGGCCAGCTCAAGCATACGCTCTGCGGCGTACATAAGCTCGATGATCCTCGCCCAGTGGGTAGCCAGGGTCGCGTGCACCGGCTTGCCGCCCAGGGTCTCATACATCTTGTCGTATTCGGCCTGGGCCAATGGAGTGGCCAGCCCGTCCGCGGCATTGCACCGGGATAGCGGGGTGGCCTTGTAGACGCCTGAGTCCATTCCGTCCACGAAGCCTTTCCAGCCCAAATTCTTCAGATAGGGGTACTTGAGATAGGAGAAGGGCTCCACGTGCTCCGCGATGTGGTCCCTGTAGTCCTTGGCCTCGAACTTGGCGAATTCCGTGCCGTCCGGGGCGGTCACCCTTACCTTGCCGTGATAGAAGTTGGTGTGGTTGTTCTCGTCCACCAGGCCCATATTGTAGGTCTTATGCGCATAGGCATCGCTGGTGATCAACTTCACATAGTCCGAATTCTTAAGCACTATGTCCTCGAAGAGCTGGAAGGTGAACTTCGAGAACTCCACCGCCTCCTTTGCCACCTCTTCGGCCTTCTTGCGCTCTTCCTCGGTCATGGCCTTGCTGACGCCGCCGGGAATCGCGAACACCGGATGGATGCTCCTGCCGCCCATCATCTTGATGATATTGTGGCAGTGCTTCCTGATATTGATGACCTTGAGCCCGATCTCCGCGCCCACCTTGGCAATCACACCGAGGATATTGCGCTCGGCCACCGCCGCATCTGGGCCCATCACGAAGTCCGGGCCGCCCAGAATATAGAAATGGGTGGTATGATCGGTCACATAGAATGCCTGGTAGAGAAGCTCTCTGAGCTTCTTCGCGGTCGGAGGCGGGTCCACATGATAGACCGCGTCCGCGGCCTTGACGCTGGCCATGTGATGGGCTTCAGGACACACGCCGCAGATACGCGTGGTTATCCTGGGAAGCTCCTCAACGGGCCTTCCGACGCAAAACTGCTCGAAGCCTCTCAGCTCCGGGACCTGGAAGTAGACGTTTTCAACCTCGCCGCCATCATTGAGGAAGACCTCTATCTTGCCATGGCCTTCGAGTCTGGTTATCGGGTCAATCGTGATTCTCTTCATCTCAGCTTACTCCTCCTCAGGATAGAGTTCGCGAGGCCAAACCTGTATCCGGTCCCAAGTGGATCCATCACTGTGGCACATGCCTTTTCTATTTCTTCCGGGTCGGTGGAATCGATGATCGATCCCAGGACCGCTATCAGCTTGGCTCCCTGGTCGGCGACTCCATCCGGAGGGCCATAGCAGCCCCTGCAGGGCATGTTGACGCTGGGACACTGAACCCCGCACCCGGTTCTTGTGACAACACCGCAACAGATGATGCCCTGGTCCAGGAGGCACACCTCAGGGTCGGTGACTATCTCGTGAGGCCTGTAGAAGCGCTTCACCTTCTTTTCCTTGCGCTCCCTGGGGCAGTCTTCGCAAAGCGCCGTCGTGCCCGCACCCACGACCGAACCCGCGGCGGGAAGCGCGCCCTTAAGGACCGCCGAGAGCACTTCCCAGGTCCGCTCATCGGTAGGAGGGCAGCCGGGGACGAAATAGTCCACCTTGACCACCTGCTTGAGCGACTTCAGAGTGTCATAGAGAGCGGGAAGCGTCAGCACACCCTCGTCGACCTTGGTGGTCAGCTGCGGCCGCACCTTATCGGGATTGTCGACCGAAGGCGACTTATCGTAAACATAGGAACATATGGTCTCTTTGTCATACTGATTCGCCATTCCGGGAATGCAACCCTCGTGGGCGCAGGAGCCGTAGGCGACGAGGATCTTCGACTTCCGCCTCAACAAATGGGCAAGGTGCTCATTCTCGGTGGTCCTCACACCGCCATTGAAGAGGCAGAGATCAATCTCGCCGTCCTCCATTGCCTCGACATCCTTGTACTTGACGTCAATCGCTGCCGGCCAGAAGACTATATCGACAGCTGCTGATAGATCGAGGATCTTCTCGGCGATATCCAGTACGGCGATCTCGCAGCCACCGCAACTTGCGGCCCAGTAGATCGCTACCTTAGGTTTGGCCATCTCATCCCTCCCGAGATCTTCGGATGCTAGTCTTCCTTCATCTGCTTCTGTTCTTTCTTGACTTCTTTCTTAACTTCTTTTGCGCTTTCCTTCTCGGCCTTCTTCTCCATCTTCTTCTTGCCGACGACATAGGCCTTCTCGATCACCACGGGCTTCGAGGGAACATTCTGGAACATGCCCTTGGTGGTCACCTTGACCTTGGCGATCTCATCGACCACCTTCATGCTGGCATCGTCGGCCACCTT
>JASFOL010000168.1:0-4608 GCA_050116545.1 bacterium
AGGCGTCAGATGCCATGGTCAAGGCCGCCAAGGTCACGCTGGTGCATTATGAGAAGATCGGCGGGGGATTCGTCACAGCGATTATCCGGGGTGATGTCGCGGCGGTCAAGGCAGCGACCGATGCCGGCAGCGCCGCAGCGGGCAAGGTCGGCGAGCTGGTAAGCGTACACGTGATTCCGAGGCCCCATTCCAATCTTGAAGACGTCCTTCCGATAGGGAAGAAGACCAAGGCGAGGAAGTAGAGCGGCCTTAAGCCCGGAGGCTCAAGTTGATTGTCGGTGAAGTGGTGGGCACGATTGTGGCGTCCCGCAAGGAAGAGGCACTCGAGGGGCTCAAGTTCCAGATCATAAGGATCGAGGACATGGACCCCGAGAGCGGTGGACTCAAACCCACCGGGCATTATCTGGTTGCGGCCGATGCAGTGGGCGCCGGCCATGGAGAGACGGTTCTTTGCTCCCAGGGAAGCTCCGCCCGGCTGACGGACAAGACCAAGGACCGTCCAATCGATGCCGTGATCATGGGGATCATTGACACAATAGAGATCGAGGGCGAGAAGATCTTCGAGAAGTATGCTGGATGAAAGAACCATAAGCGCAATCGTCGAGGAGGTTTTAAGGAAACTTAAAACCGATGGCGTAAGTGTGAGCCCGGCTTCTTCCTGCTCAGGAAGCGGCGGGGCTTTCGACTCTGTGGAGGAGGCGACCGATGCCGCGGCCAGGGCCCACCTCGATCTGATCAATACATCGCTGGAGACGCGCAAGAAGATCATCAATGCCATGCGGCAGGTCTCGGTCGAGCACCTGGAGGAGCTCTCCAGGCTGGCCCTGGATGAGACAGGCCTGGGCAGGTATGAGGACAAGCTCAAGAAGAACCTGCTTGCGGCGACAAGCACGCCGGGGCTCGAGGACTTAGCGCCCGAGGCCGTGTCCGGGGACCACGGGATAACGGTCGTGGAGCGCGCTCCCTACGGGGTGATCTCAACGATAACGCCGTCCACCAATCCCTCGGAGACCGTGATCAACAATGCCATCGGAATGGTCGCCGGCGGCAATGCCGTGGTCTTCAATCCGCACCCGGGGGCCAAGCGGACCACCTTGAGGATCATCGAGCTCCTCAATTCCGCGATCGTCTCCCAGGGCGGGCCGCCGAATGTGCTCACCTGTGTCAGAGAGCCTTCCATAGAGACCGCGCAGGCCTCGATGAAGCACCCCAGGGTGAGGCTGGTGGTGGTGACCGGAGGGGGCGCGGTGGTCAGGGAGGCCATGAAGTCGGGCAAGAAGGTGATAGCCGCAGGGCCGGGCAATCCCCCGGCGGTGGTTGATGAGACCGCCGAGATGGACAGCGCGGCCAGGCACCTGGTCAATGGCGCGTCGCTTGACAACAATATTGTATGCATCTGCGAGAAAGAGGTGCTTGCGGTAGACAGCATAGTGGACGAGCTGAAGAGCAAGATGGCCGCCAATGGCGCGGTGGAGATCAAGGGAAATGACATCGAGAAGATGAAGCAGCTTGTGATCAAAGAGGACAAGGGCCCGTCGCGACATGCCGTGACCAGGCGCGAGTTCGTGGGAAAGGATGCGGGGCTCCTGCTTTCGGAGATAGGGGTCAAGAGCGAGCGGGATGCGCGGCTGGTGATATGCGAGACCCCGGCCACCCATCCTTTCGTCTGGACCGAGCTGCTGATGCCGGTGCTGGCCATAGTAAGAGTGCGTGATGCCGACGAGGGTATACGGCTGGCCAAGGATGTCGAGCATGGTTTCGGCCACTCGGCGATGATGCATTCCACCAATATCACGAGGCTTTCCAAGATGGCGAGGTTCATCAATACCACCATCTTTGTCAAGAACGGTCCTTGCTATGCGGGTCTGGGTTTCGAGGGGGAGGGCTTCACCAGCTTCACCATCGCAAGTCCCACAGGTGAGGGCCTCACCTCCGCGCGCACCTTCACCCGAATGAGGCGCTGCGTGCTGGTCGACTATTTCCGTATCGTCTGAGGTCACGAGAATTGAACGCGGACTTTCCCCATTCCAGGGATGAAATCATCGCCAGGATCTTCGAGGCCGGCGTCGTTGGTGCCGGCGGGGCGGGGTTTCCCACTCATGTGAAGGCCAGGGCAAAGGCGGATGTGGTAATAGCCAATGGTTGTGAGTGCGAGCCCCTGCTTCAAACCGACCGCTATGTCCTGGAGTCGATGGGCAAGACCGTGGTGGATGGACTCCTGGTGATGATGCTCGCGACAGGCGCCACCACCGGTCGGATCGCCGTGCGCGAAGGCTTTCCCGGAATCGAGGATAGCCTCAAAAAGAGTGTCGAGGGGGCGCGCGGGGTCGACATCGTCACCGTTGCCGACAACTACCCTGCCGGGGACGAGCATATCCTGGTCTACGAGGCGACCGGGCGGGTGATCCCCCAGGGAGGGATTCCACCCGATGTGGGCGTCGTGGTATCCAATGTGAACACGCTTGTCAATGTGAGGCAGGCGATGGACGGCCTTCCAGTCACCTCCCGGTTGGTCTCGGTCTGCGGCTGTGTCGAGAGGCCCTGCCTCGTCGAGGTGCCTGTCGGGACAAGCGTCCGGGACATTCTGGAACTGTCGGGAAACGCGGCGGGAATCGAAGATAAGGGCGTGCTGCTCTCGGGTGTCATGATGGGCCAGTACTGCGAGGACCTCTCGACGCCGATAGACAAGCGTGTGGGTTCGGTGGTGGTGATCCCCGGGGACAGCGAGCTCAAGATCAGGAAATCGCTTTCAATTGATACCATGATCCGCCGTGCGGCATCGGTCTGTTGCCAGTGCCGGCTCTGCACCGATCTGTGTACCAGGCACTTGATGGGCCATGCGATAGAGCCTCACAGGGTGATGCGCGCGATCTCATGGGGAAGGTCCTATATTCCCGACTTGAGCGGAGCCATTTTCTGTTCGGGTTGCGGCCTCTGCGGAGTCTATGTTTGCCCGATGGGGCTTTCGCCTGATAGAATAACTTCCATGGTCCGGGCCGAGATGGGCCGGCGCGGAGTGAGGGCCGAAGACCGGCCCGAGGCTGCGGTGACGCCGCTCAGGTCCGGCAGGCTTGTTCCGCATCACCGGATCCTGGAACGAACGGGCCTGGCGCCATATGAAAGGGACCTTGAGTTTGCCGGGGCTCTGAAGCCCGTCGCGGTCAGCATTCCGCTTTCGCAGCATGCGGGCAAGCCGGCAAGGCCTGTGGTCACAGCGGGCGCCGCCGTGGCCGAGGGGCAGTTGATCGGCGACGCTGAGGCCGGTGGTATAGCTGCCAAGGTGCACGCGAGCATCTCCGGTGTGGTCACCTCGGTCGATGGCCTGGTGAGAATAGAGAAACGATGAAAGAAGACATCGAAGCCATAGGGATGGTGGAACTCAACAGCATAGCCACCGGCATCATGACCTGTGATGAAATGCTCAAGGTGGCCCCGGTCGTTCTGATTGCCGCCATGACCATCTGCCCCGGCAAGTACCTCTCGCTGGTGGGTGGCGAGGTCTCCGCGGTGGAGTCTTCAGTCAGGCGGGGAAGGGAAGTCGGGGCGGAGTTCATGGTGGACAGCCTCTTCATTCCCGGCATTCATCCCCAGGTGTTTCCGGCCATCATGGGAACGGCCAGAATCGAGCGGATAAGGGCACTGGGCGTGATCGAGACCTTTTCGGTGGCCTCTTGCATCATTGCGGCCGACGGGGCGGCCAAGGCCGCCGAAATCGAATTGACGGATCTCAGACTGGCCCAGGGCCTGGCGGGCAAGTCCTTTGTGACCCTGACCGGTGATGTGAGCGATGTCGAAGCCGCCATGGCCGAGGGCCTGGCGCTGATCAAGGATACGGGAATGGTTCTCAAGTCGGTTGTGATCCCGCGGCCTCACGAGGACCTCAAGGGCAGGTTGGGTTAGAGTATGCACATAGCCAGGGTGATTGGAACCGTGGTTGCGACGAAGAAGATCGAGCAACTCGAGGGGTCGAAGCTCCTAATCCTCCAGCCCATGTCCCCCGAAGGCGAAGTCAAGGGCAGCCCCCTGGTTTCCCTGGATACGGTGGGGGTGGGTCCCGGAGATATTGTCTATTATGTTCGAGGCAGGGAAGCGGCGCATACGGTCGGGGACAAGTTCAATCCCGCGGATGCGGCCGTCATGGGCATCGTCGACAAAGTGGATCTCTGACGGCGGGAGTCCGAATCTGGATGGGTGAGTCAGACCTGCAGAGGAAGGCGTCTGAGGGATGTACATAGCCAAAGTCATAGGTGACGTGGTTTCATCAATCAAGTACCCGACGCTGACAGGTCAGAAGATCCTGGTGATCCAGCCCATAGACCCTGACGGCAGCGAGCGCGGCGAACCCCTGCTGGCGATGGACCAGGTGAGCGCCGGCATCGGCGACGTGGTCCTGATCGTGGACCAGGGCTCGGCGACCCGCCAGGTCCTGAAGCAGCAATATCCGACCATAAGAACCCTGATACTCGGCATAGTCGACAGGATCGACATGCCGGAAGGGGACCCCCGTTGAAGCGTTTCGTGTCGATGGACGAAGCCGGGGAGGGTATCCTCCATGCCGGCAGGAGAATGTACGAGCGCGGCTTCGTGGCCGCCAATGACGGCAATATA
>JASFOL010000169.1:0-4606 GCA_050116545.1 bacterium
CTCTCGCGCTCTCGGCGGCGCTGACGCTCTATAGCAAATACCACGGCATTCTGGTCATAGGCTTCACGCTTGCCGCCGCTCCCGGCCTTCTGCGGCGCAGGAGCTTGTGGGTGGCGGCCGCGCTTGGGCTCCTGCTCTTCGTCCCGCATCTTGTGTGGCAAGCACGGCACGACTTTGTCTCCGTCACTTTCCAGCTGAGCCGCGCCCCCGACTGGCTGAACGCCGGCCTGATCCTGGAGTACATAGCGGGCCAGGTGGGATCGGCCGGACTGTTTTCGGGGCTTATCCTTATCTATGTACTCTTGTTCAAGTTTCACCCGGCGGACGCTTTTGAACGGGTGCTCAAGCTGAATGCGGCCGGCATCCTGGCCTTCTTCCTTTTGATGTCGTTGAAGGGCAAGGTGGAGGCCAACTGGACGCAGGTCGCCTTCGTTCCCATGGCGGTCATCGGGCATTCATATCTTCAGCAAACCCGGCGTTTGCGGAAGTGGACCATGGGGCTCGCCCTGATATCCATAGTGCTGATTTTCGCGGTCAGGCTTATCTTCGTTTTTCCGCCGGGCAATTCGCATGCGCTCAGGCGGGCTTATGAGTTCCACGACTGGCCGGACATAACCCTCAAGGTGACCAGGTATGCGGGGGACCTGCCCGTGGTGGCGAGGACATATCCGCATGCCGCATCACTCTCGTTCTATTCGGGCAAGATAGTTCCGGCCATAAACCTGGGCTCGCGGGACAACCAGTTCACGCTCTGGAAGCTCGAAAACAGGATTCTCGACAGGCAGGTATGCTATGTCAGCGGCAGGGAGATCCCGGGGGCTTACAGGATCGATACGAGGCAGGGCGACAGGCTATATCTCATAAGGGGAATGACCATCCCGGAGATCAGACAGCGGTTCGGTCGCTGAGGCAGTCTATTGAGAATCGACTGAGGGAATCTACCCGGGGAGACCTGGAAGGGGGAACCGATGGCAGACAATCAGGCGGGACCGGGCGGTCTCATGCCGACAGGCTGGCTGAGGGCCGGCACCGCTCCAAATGACTACTATATGGGAATCGACAGGGAAGAGAGCCACGGCGGATCCTCGAGCGGCTATGTGATGGCCAGGGTTGAAAAGTCGAAGGGCTTCGGGACGCTGATGCAGGCCTTCAAGGCCGACCACTATGTCGGCAAGCGGATCAGGCTCTCGGCATATGTCAAGGTGGAGGAAGTCGGGGTCTGGGCGGGGCTCTGGATGCGCGTCGACGGGCAGACGGGGGCGTCCATGGCCTTCGACAATATGCAGGACCGCCCCATCCGTGGGACCGCCGACTGGCAGCGCTATGAGATCGTCCTCGACGTGCCGGAGGAAAGCGTGAACATCGCCTTCGGTTTTCTCCTGGCGGGTCCCGGCACCGTCTGGGCTGATGATTTCGACATCGAGGTGGTGGGGGAGGAGGTCCCGGTCACCGACATGAGAAAGAAGATGAAGCCGCTGCCGGAGGAGCCCGTAAATCTCGACTTCGAGTTGTGACGTGGAGGCTGAGAAGATGGAGATGAGCAGGCAGGCCTGGAACCACCCGTCCCGGAGACCATACCGCCTGGTGATTCTCCTGGTGGTCTCCCTGATGATATTCGGCAGCTATTTCGCCTATGACTCGGTCGGAGCGATCGAAGACTTCCTGATGAAGTCGATGGGCCTTGGGCAGCGCGACATCGGGGCCATGTACTCGCTCTACAGCTGGGGCGCGATCTTCACCCTGCTGGCGGCAGGGTGGCTGATCGACCGTTCCGGCACCAGGCGTTCCAGTCTGATCTTCTCCGGTGTGATCACGCTGGGAGCCGTGGTGGTGGCCCTGGCCCCGAATGCCTGGACGCTGCTTGTGGGACGTTTCATATTCGGGGCGGGTTCGGAGGCCCTGATCGTCGCCCAGAGCGCTATCCTGGCCCGCTGGTTCAAGGGCAGGGAGCTGGCCCTGGCGTTTGGCGTATCGCTTACCATCATGCGCCTGGGAACCCTGTTCTCCTTCAACACCGAGGCCCTGATAGCCGAGATGCTGGGGGCGTCGGCGGCGCTGTGGGTGGCCGCGGGCCTCTGCCTTGCGAGCGCGCTCTCCAACCTGGTCTATGTCGCGATGGACCGCTATGCTGAGCCGGTCATAGGGCTGCGTGAGGAGGCCGCGGGGGACAGGATAGTCTGGGGAGAGGTCTTCAAGTTCAAGAAGTCCTACTGGTATCTCACCATCCTGTGCGTCTGCTTTTATTCGGCGATATTCCCGTTCACGGCCCTTTCCACCAACTTCTTTCATGAGAAGTGGGGGCTTCCTCTGGCGGTGGTCTCCGACGGGGGTTTCCTGTCGGCCATCTTCCAGAACTTCCGCCACATGTTCACCACGGCACCCGGGACCACTTCGATAATCACTTTCGCCTCAATGTGTTTCGCGCCCTTCGCCGGGGCCCTGATCGACCGGATAGGCCGGCGCGCATCCATAATGATCCTGGGCTGCGTGCTGATGGTGGTCTCCTATGTCGTCATGGCTTTCAGCAATATCGCTCCGGCCATGCCCATGATCGTACTGGGAGCGGCCTTTGTCCTGGTTCCCGCCGCGCTCTGGCCGGCGGTTCCGTTGCTGATCAGTCAGAACAGGCTTGGGACGGCCTTTGGCGTGATGACCCTTGTGCAGAATGTCGGCCTGATGGCCTTTCCATGGCTCAACGGCCACCTTAGGGAAATGACCTCCACGTATGCCGCCAGCATGATGATGTTCGCAGCGCTCGGCCTCGTGGCCTTGCTGGCCGGGATCTTCCTCAAATTGGATGATCTGGGCAAGCAGAGCGTGCTCGAACTTCCATAGAAACACACACATAAAAGGTGACAGGCACCTATTTCTCCCCCCCCGGGGGAAATAGGTGCCTGTCACCTATTTCGTGGCATATTGACGTATGGTGGAGTTTTAAGTACAGTGATGTCGGAGTAGCGAACTCACCCCCATGATTTGCCTTTCATACCCTGGGAGAAGTGTCAATGAGCAATGATGTGTCAAGGTCTGATCTCAAGATCAGGCGCTTGAAGATACCGGATGAGGTGGATGTCTGCGCGGGACTGATGTCAGGCTCCGAACCCTGGAAGACTCTCCGCCGAAACTATGAGGAGGCCTTCATGATGCTGACCGATCCGGCAAGGGAGGTGTATGTCGCGGTCGTGGGTGGCGAGGTCGTCGGCTTCACGATCCTGAGAATGGAAGGAATCTTTGTCGGCTATATTCAAACCGTCGGCGTGCTGCCGGGGTGGAGAAACCGCGGCATCGGGAGCCGCCTGATCAGCTTCGCCGAGCGCAGGATCTTCGAGCGGTTCCCCAATGTCTTTCTCTGCGTGTCCTCCTTCAACCGGGAGGCCAGGAGACTGTATGAGCGGCTGGGCTATGATGAGGTGGGCGAGCTGCGTGACTTCATCGTCCCGGGCCATTCGGAGATACTGATGAGAAAGAGCATAGGGCCGCTCTCAGGCTATAAGAAGCCGATGACCAGCGATGTGCATCTCTTGCGCGGCCAACCATCATCTGACATAACCGAACCGGTCGATTGACGGAAAGCGAAAGGGGAACCAGGTGAAAACGCGGGGAATTCACTTCATAGAGTCGATTGCATCGAAGTTGATCACATCGGAAGCTCTGCCTTTACCATTGTCACTGTTGTCGGTGGCCGTGCTGGCCGCGGCCCTGGGCGCGGTCCTGAGCCTGCTGCAACCTGCATGCGCATCAGGACCGGTCGGCTTCGATTCCGACCGCTGGGTGATGGCCGGCGGGCAGGTGGTGGAGCACATGGACAGGACCTGCCTCATGGGTACGGCCTACCTGGGCGATGTCGAGTTCGAAAACGGGATCATCGAGGTAGACATTGTATTCGATGAGAGGAGGTCCTACTCGGGCTTTCGTTTCAGGGGCCAGTCAGCCGGGGAGTGCGAGGAATTCTATGTAAGACCTCACAGGTCGCCGATCTATTCCGATGCTCTTCAATATGCGCCGGTCTATAACGGCGTCTCCTGCTGGCAGCTCTGCAATGGACCGGGATACACCGCCCAGGCCCGGATTCCAAAGAATGAATGGGTGCACCTGCGCCTGGAGGTCTCGGGCCATCAGGCACGAGTCTTTGTCGGCGGGAGCGAGGTACCATCGCTTGTGATACCCTACCTGGGTCACGGCGTGAGCCGGGGCACCATTGGAGTCTACGGCCGGACCGACGGGACCTCCTATTTCTCCAACTTCAGTTACACCCTGGAGGAGGACCTGCCGGAGAAGCTCGCTTTCGATTCGGCTCCGGCGCGCTTCATGCCGCCGGGCATAGTGACCGGCTGGGAAATCTCGCAGGCCTTTCAGACCTCCGACATAGCGCTTGATGTCTATCCGGCCGAGCAGGACCTGCCATCGCTTGAGTGGGAGGCGGTGGAGCCCGAGGTCTCCGGCATGGTGAACCTCACGCGTCACAGAGCCCGGACCGGAGGACAGCCCGACTGCATCATTGCCCGCACCACCATAGAGTCAGACGTCGCCGGGACCAGGGAGTATCTCTTCGGCTACAGCGACTTCGTCAGCATATTCTTAAATGGCAAGATCCTGTTTTCCGGAA
>JASFOL010000170.1:0-4603 GCA_050116545.1 bacterium
AGTCCGAGAGCAGCGTGTTGATCAGTCCCTGATTGCCGGCCTTGTATCCAAGGTGAATCCAGTCTTCCCCGTACTTCTTTTCGGGGAACTCCACCCTGATGATCTCATCTATCAGTGCCTCCGACTGCCTCGGGCCCGTCGCCCACAATGCCATCAGGTAGACTCTGTGTCCCTTCTCAAAACAATGGCGGGTGAAGGCCGTTGCCATCGGCTGATTCTCCGGTACCGTACTCGGACCATAGTCGAAGCTCATCAGGATCCTGGACCCGGGCGGAAGGCTCTCCACCTTGTCGAACAGGTTCTGGACCAGGGGGCTGGTGGGGATCGCCGTGGTGTACTGTATGATTATGGGAATCAGCACCGCAAGCCCGATTAGCAGGAAAATGATCCGGCGGTCTACCGAACCCATCTTCTCGACGAACGATGCTTTCTTTTCAGTCTCAGCCATTGCCTGCCTACTTATTGTCCCCACCCAGATATGAACGCTCAATGCCAAGTATCAGTCTCAGCGAAGTTGACACGATGCCCAATGCGATTCCGATCATGATGGCACGCTGCCCTGCCATGTTTGGCACCGACAGGACCCATGTGCTCAGATTGGGAATGTGAAGGAATCTCAGCGGCTCGGGCAGCCAGTATGTCAGATAGTAGCCCAGCGGCGTCGGCCTGAGCAGAATTATGAATGCGGCCACGAGCAGAATGGTCGCTTCCTTGGTCTTTGCCCTGAACGCCCGGTATGACGCTGAGGCGACGAAGAAAGCCAGCAGCGAGAACATGGTCGCCTGAAGCGGCTGGAAAGTCGCATCGTAGAGATACTTGAAGAGACTCCCGGGGTCCTGATAGCCGCCGCTCCAGCCTCCGGGGACTCCGATCTTGAGGAGTCCGGCCGCGAGCACCAGGAAGAAACCCGATACGGTGACTATGCTGTATTTCCAGTCAGTGCGCTTGTTCTGGATCTTGTTGAGATGGACCTTGAGAAGATTGCCTCCGCCCAGAATGAAAGCGAAGACCGCGATCACGTCATAGAAGATTGAGAAGTTGCTGTCCGCGCCGTGGAAGGGGTCGTGGGGAATAAACATCGCCACGATGAGAGAGAGGCCCACCACGAAGGTGATGAACAGCGGAATGGTTCTCTTCAACAGGGCCTCCTCAGAAATTCAAACTGAACAATCTTCTCAGCCAATCATAGGCGGCCGTCAGGCCGGCGCTTCCGGTCAGGGTGCCCAATGTTCCCAAACCGACGCCGAGAAGTATCGCCACCATGGCGATGGCCTTTCCGGCATCCTGCCCTTTGAGGCTGCCAAGCATCTTCCTGTCTTTCGAAAGATACGCGCTGGCCGCGAAAAGCTCCTCACCTATCAGTGTATAGTCGCATGCCGCCACGAAGAAGGGCAGCTGCGTGGGCATCGCGGTGCCCGCCACCTGAATCGCACCGATCGAGTTGCCGGTCTCCGCCAGGATCAGGGATTCGGCAAAAAAGGCACCCAGATAGAAACAGGCCGCCGGATGTTCCCTGACCATTATACCGTCAACCGCGGCAACATAGCCGAACTGCTCATCGGTGATATAGTGGACCATGTCATCATTGTAGAGATCGGGCCTGCCCGCTTCCAGATAGGCCTGCTTCACCGTCTCCCTTCCGACGCTCATCACGATCGAACGTGAAACGGGGACATTCAGGTCGGTCTCATAGTTGGCCGTCCGCTGGGCTATGTGGCCCAGAATCGCCACGCCCGCAACGGTCTGGACATTGTCCATGTCCTGGATACCGGGCACGAAGAGGATCGACCTTCCCATCTCGGTGGCGCGGCCCACCGCCTCATTGACCGCCTCAAGTCCCGCGATCTTGCGGATATAGAGCTCCCGCGTGGTGCTGAGATAGATATAGATGATTATGGCCGCGATCAGGAGCAGTGAAATCACAAGCAGATTGACCCTGCTCCGGTCGAACCACTGCTGGCTGGCACTCACGGGCCCGGCCTGAACCGGCTTGCTGGTTCCCGCTTCGGCCAGGGCCAGGACCTGATAGTAGTATTCTACCCCGTCGCGCACCGAATTGTCGGTATAGGAAGTGGCGCCGCCAACGATGACAGCAACCGATTCGAAGTCCCCGTCGGGGCTTTCTGATCTCAGGACATCATAGCCAGTCACCGGGCTTCCGGGCGGGCCATCGTCGGGAGAGACTTCCCAGACCACGGTTATGTTGTTGCCATGGTCATTGGGGGCGTCATACACGTCTACACTTGCAGGAGGACGAACCGGTGGGGCGCTCTCCGAAATTGATTCTCCGGAAGGGCCGGCCTGGGCCGGAGGTTCACCCTGGGCGTGAGCGAGAAGTGTGCCCACGGCAAGCAACAGGACGGCCAGAACTAGACCTTTGCGCATCGGCTCCTTTCCGCTTATTAGACCAGACATACTAACCACAATCCGGCGCGGGGTGTCAAGCATAATTCATCCAGGTCGAATCCTGCTGACCGGGGCGAATCCTATCTACGGTGGGTTGAATCCTGCTGACCGGGGCGAATCCTGTTGACGGCGGGTTGAATCCTGCTGACCGGGGCGAATCCTGTTGACGGCGGGTTGAATCCTAATTTAGGATTGAATGAGTCCAGAGGCGAAAGGAGATTGGAATGAAATACGTGTGTAAGGTATGTGGCTACATCTATGATCCTGCGGCCGGCGATCCTGACAATGGTGTCGCCGCTGGTACCAAGTTCGAGGACCTGCCCGAGGATTGGGTCTGCCCGACTTGCGGGGCGCCGAAGTCCAGCTTTGAGCCCATGAGCGCATAGACCGCAAAAACGGTCTAGCGTCTTGTTATCTCTACAATCCCGGCTTCCGCAAGTGTGTCGAAATAGAACTTGAGGAAGTCGGGATTGGCATATCCGAGTTCGGCATCGACGTGGTCGGCGATCTCGGCGATGCTCCTTTTGCCGTCCGCCCAGAAAAGACTCAGAGATTGCATCATATATGCTTTCTTCTCCCGGGCCAGCCACTTCCTGTACCGGGCGCGCCTGCGCTTGCCGAGCCCCGTCAGGAGCGAGCCCATGTCCACCGGGCCCCTCATCAGTCGCTTTACCACCGCCCGCCTGTACTTGGCCGGGCGGGCAGGTCCGGACCCTTCGTGCTGCTGGACCGCCCGATCCGCGAGTGCGGCTTCCCGCTTCACGCATCCGGTGAAAGCTCGTTCTTCCCGGGCGATGCAGGCCTTGAGAGGCTTCGAACAAGGCAGCAGTTTGCCCACGGACTTGATGGCCTGCCTTCCGGCCTTCATGAGCACTTTTGTCCTGTGGCCCGGATTGCTTGCCCCCACCGGAGACTCATCGCCGCCAATTCCCATATCGTCGATCGCCTTCTTGCGCAGCCCCCTTCCGGCCAGCCGCGCAAGCCAGAGCATGTCGCCCTCCGACGCCAGAGCGATGGTATATGCATAGACGCCGGCGGCAATGGCGACCCGGCGCAGGACATCGGGCGAGACCTTGTCCGGCGTATCACCGCTGGTGTGGTAGTACTTGTCGGGCCACTGGAGCAACATGGGGGTGGGGACTCCGACCGTGGGATCCGACAATATGAAGTGATCGCTGCCTCCCGAGAAGGGCGTCGCCTGGAGCTTTATTGACAGCACATCTCCTGTGCCGCCCGGGTTGGCGGAATAGCGGAATGCCCTCCTCACTGTATTCTCGAGCAGGAATGGAGTGAAGGATGGGGCAGAGAGCGGAGGGGCTTCGACACACAGGGTCGAGCCCGTGACTTCCTGTTTCTGGCCCACCATGTCCAGGTTGAGCCCGAACAACATGCGCCCGCGGGCCCCCTTCTCTCTGGCCAGATATGCGAAGGTCCCGGAAATCTCCGGAACCAGCAGGAATCTGATCCCGTACTCCGGCTGAGGAAGCTCGCCGTTGCTCACCATTCGGGTGAGAACCCTGTGCGCCTCCAGAAGTGCGGCAACTCCTGAAGCATTGTCCCCTGCGGATGGCTTGGGATGGCAGAGATGGGCAATCAGCAGAATCTCCTTCTTCTGCCGGCCGGGAATCAGGGACGTTACGACCTCCAGCGAGCCCGGGTGGCTCTCTCCGTCAACCATCGCCCAGGCGGTGAGCGGCCGCTTTCGGCCCTCCGCCGAGGTGATATACGCCACCAGGCGTTGTCCGTCCTCCGGGGTAAGGACGAAACCAAAGAGCTTGTTTTCATTCCACCAGAAGGAGTTGTATTGCCTGACGCCCTCCACCCCCAGGCCTTTTCTCAGCGGGGGAAGGGGACGGTGACGATAGAGAATAATCCCCGCCACCCCTGCTTCCACGGCGGCCTCATAAACATCACGGGGACAATGGGCGTCACATATCGCGATCTTGCCTTTGGCATTGCGGTAGTCGCCCGCCCGGGTGCCCTGCCCCGCGTATATGACCTCCGCCGTGAGCCCATCCGCCGATGTGGGCCTGCTCCTCTGAATCAGCGAAATCGGACATGCTTCGAAGTCCGCGAGCTTACCCGCCAGGCTCTCGGGCTTGACGATTCCCAGCACTCCCGCCTTGCCGTGCCATTCCTCGAATGAGGGGAAGCCCCAGAATCTGGTCTCCGCATTGGCGGGATAGTGAATCACCCT
>JASFOL010000171.1:0-4594 GCA_050116545.1 bacterium
GGCGAGCGAGCTTATGCCGACCAGGAAGATGATGGTCATGATCGACAAGACTGCAACTGCTAATGGGCCGCGACTTCTCATCACGTCACACTCCTCTCAGATCCTCACGCAATGACTCAGGTTTCCTCATTATCGTGCCGGAAACCCCCTCTTTGAATCTCCTATCCCACAAGAGCAAATCCGCCGCAACAATGCGGCCGGTTTCCTCTCCAAACATAGCTTCGCCCCGACCATTCATCCTTGAAATGGATCCTCCACACCTCAGAATCCTCCGGGGCCATCGAGGTCATAATCGCCCCTGAAGCCCTTGAATTGTAGCATGTCTCAGAGTTTTTGTCAATCCAACACATGCCTCCAGTGCTTGACAATAGGACATCCTCTGGGCAAGACTGTCATGGATGATGAGAAAGAGACCCCTTCGCCCCGGCCCAGCCTTCCGGGTCCTTCTATTGGCCCTGATAGTTCTTGGCTTCTCCCGGACTGCTCATCCGGGTGAAGAGGCCCCGGAGATTTCTGTGGTCAAGCCGCTTGCCAAAACCTGGAAGGCCGGTGCGGATACCTCCAGGGCTTATCCATACTCGGATATCGGGGTTGAGATAAGGCTCAGATTTGTCGATTTTGACAACGCGATCGGCCTGGGCTCCGAAACCGATCCGCATCGCAGATTCTTTCGCACCAGGGCCCGCCTGTGGTATGAGCACCGCTTCAATCCCGCCACAAGGGTCGTGGCCGGGCTCGCCAATGAGTCCTTCACTTTCCTTGAATGCGAATCCTGCGACAGCGAGTTCGGGGAGATCATCTTCGAGAGTCTTTACCTCGAGTGGATCAGGCTCTCCGGCCACCCGATGGGCCTCAGGATAGGCCGGCAGGATCTCTTCTACGGGGACGGCCTGCTGGTGTGTGAAGGAGGCCCGCTTGACGGATCCCGCACCATTTATGTCAATGGGGCCGCGCTGACATCCAGCATACCGCTCTGGTCATTTGACATACTGGCGGCATACAATCCCAGGACCGATGAATATCTGCCGAGGATCAATAATCAATACAGAAACCTGATTGAGCATTATGAGTTTCTGGCCGGCTTGATGGCGCGCCGCATGGATCCCGACGGGAGCAATGCCGGCTACACCCTGGAACCTTACTACTTCTATAAACGGGAGATGGACGATCCGCGCAATGCCAGCATCCACACGGTCGGAATCCGGCTGGGGTTTCCCATCTGGCAGACCAGGTTCGCCACGGAGCTGGCATATCAGGCGGGCCATGTCCCGGAGACCGAGATCAACGAGGACTCTCCCGTGGAGATACCCGATCTCGATGGCCCTCAGGCCATCTCGTCATATGCGGCGACCGTGAAGCTGGGGATGGACCTGGGAGACCCCGTGTCCGGCAATGTCACCCTCGGGTATATACACCTTCGGGGAGATGAGCGCACCACGCGCAACAAGTATGAGGGCTGGAACCCGGTGCTCGGCAGATGGCCTATCTGGAGCGAGCTCTACATCTATACGCTGCTGATGGAGAGCGATGCCCATCCCATGAAGCAGGGAATCGCTTTCTGGCAGAATCTCAAGGCCCCCTATCTTGAATTGCGCATCGGCCCCCATCGGCATTTGAAGTTCATGGGCAGATATATGAGGCTCGGCGCCGATGAGAGCATCTTCTCGGACCCGCAGAATGAGGGTTCGCTCGACCGCGGGGATCTTCTTGTCTTGAGGCTTTCATATGATCCCCTCCCGGATTGGAGCGCCCATCTGCACTTTGAGGCCTTCAGGCCGGGCGGATTTTATGATCCCTATTTCGAAAGCACCGGAGCCGAAGGCCCCGAAGATGCAACCTTCTTCCGTATCGAGGTCAAGAAGACGTTCTGAAGTCAGGGGGGCGGTTTAGCGTGGACACGGGCTCGGGGTATCGCCGCATCATGACGCGCCAGGCGAAATGGCCCTATATAATAGAAAGGAAATGGTGATCTCAATGTTCGGGCTTCCACTCGCGACCTCTCTCGCATTCGTCGTGACCGGGGCCAGCGTGTTGCTCGCCATCGCCTGGGCCCTGTATGACCGGTCGAGGGAAGGATGATGGAGAGGCTCACCTATATCATCGTGCTCGCGGTCTACCTGGCCGTCCTCGCGCTGGTTGGTGTCATCACTTCGCGCAGGCTCAAGAACACGTCGGACTTCGCCATCGGCGGCCGTTCTATCGGCCCGTGGGTCACGGCGCTTTCGTTCGTGGCGGCCTACTTCTCGTCGGTGCTGATAATCGGCGGAGGCGGTTTCGGCTATAAGTTCGGGATGGCCACGCTGTGGATCGGCGCCAGCAATGTCCTTATCGGATGCACCCTGGCCTGGATAATACTGGGCAAGCGCATCCGCAGGATGACCGAAGCGACCAACTCCATGACCATATCCGAGTTCCTGGGGAAAAGATACGGGTCGCCCGCGGTGATGATCTTTTCGGCCGCCGTGATCTTTCTTTTCCTGATTCTTTACAATGTGAGCATCGTCAAGGGCATGGCCAATGCCATCCAGGTCCTGATGGATTTGCCATATGTCGCCGGGGTTCTGATCTCGGGCATCGTGATCATCTTCTATGTGGCGGTGGGGGGCTATTTCGCCGTGGTATGGACCTCCTTCATCCAGGCCTGGATCATGATCGCCGGGCTCCTGCTTCTGACATCGGTTTCCCTGGCAAAGATCGGCGGGCTCTCCGCGGCCGTCGAGAAACTGAACGCCATCGATCCCGGCTATGTCAACACGCCAGGCACCTGGGGCTGGGCGGGACTGATATCCTTCTGCATGGTGGTGAGCCTGGCCACCTGGGGTATGCCGCAGCTGGTCATACGCTTTTACTCCATAAAGGACACCAGGGTTCTGAGGATCGGGACTGTGGTGGTAACCGTGGGTGCCGCCGTTGCCCTGCTTCCATATCTCAACGGGGCGATCGCCCGGATAGTGCTCCCGGACCTCGGGAGTCCAGATCTTGCGATTCCCATGCTGACCAAATCCATGCTGCCGCCCCTGGGCGGGGCCATCTTCCTGGCCGGCGTGATCGCCGCGGGGATGTCCACCTTCGCAGGTGTGCTGATAATAACTTCCACGTCATTGGTGAGAGACATCTTCAAGGGAGCGCTCGGGCGCGAAATCCCGCCGCGGAAGGAGCTGCGGCTTGCCCGGACCGCAAGCGCCATCGTGGGCACGGTCTCAATCGCGATAGCCTTGAGGCCGCCCGGCCTGGTGCTGGCGATAACGGCATTCGCCTGGGCCGTGATAGCCTCGACAAATCTCTGGCCCATGCTCTTCGGGATATACTGGAGGAGGACAAGCCCCGCCGCGACACTGGCTTCCATGGTGATCGGAGCGGGGACAGCCCTGGTCTGGCTGTCGCTCAAGAACCCTTTCGGCATTCACGGCTTCATCGCCGGCGTCGCCGCCGCGCTTATCGTGATCCTGCTTGGAACGCTCTTGCGGCCGGCCGGGTCTTCGGCGGCCCCAACCCCGACTGAAGCGTCCGGCTAGAAAGAGATTGCAAGCCAGAGCTGGCTCGAGTCCAGGGTCAGGTCATAGTCTTTGTACGCATCGTAGTCGGTCGATTGACTGTCCCAATCCGTGTAGTCTCTATCAATCTCAACATAGTAGTACCGCAGCTTTATTCTGTATTCTCCGCCCAGGCTCATATTGGGTGCGAAATGCCATTGAAGCCCGGCAAGCAAAATGCCCTCTATCGTATAGCCCTTCGACTCCCTCACTTCATTGCTGGTACTGACATCGGTGCCCCGCGTGGAGACCGTCCTGCTGTCACGATTGGACTTATCATACCATCCGAACACGCCCAGCCCGGCGAAGGGTACCACCTTCCAGGAGGAGCCGAAATGCCGCTCGAGCATCGTGCCGAGCCCCACGGAGAAGGCCGACTGCTCGGCAGTGTATGTCCTCTGCCTCGTTTCCTGGGTCTCGTAGACAGCGTGGTCCCACCCTGTGTCATCGTCCTTGCTCCAGGTGACGTCAAGCCCGAACCTGAGCGCCGTGTTTTCCCTTAGATAGTAGCGCAGGCCAATCCCGCCTTTGTACTGGTCAAGGCGCCAGCCTGAAAACCCGAATATCAGCTGTTTGGTTCCCTTTGCCGGAAGCCTATCTTCCGATGCCGAGGCGCCCGGTGTTGAGGCCAGAACCATAAGCAAAACCATTAAGCCAATGTACCTTTTCATCTGAGTCTCCTTTTTGCGGCCGTCTTCTCGCATCAGAAGGTGATCGAGAGCCACAGCCGGCTCGCGTCGACCGTCAGGCGGTAGTCCTTCCTGATATCGTGGCCCGTCGAGCTGTTATTATCTTCGCCGGTGTGTGTGTCTCTGCTGTCATGCTCCTCGCGGGAATACGTCAGGGACACCCTGTACTCACCGCCCAGGCTCATATTGGGCAGGAAATGCCATTGAAGCCCGGCAAGCAGAAGGCCCTCTATCGTATAGCCATCTGTGTCCGCCACAGAGGTCCTGGCGTAATCTGTATAAGTATGACTGGACGTCTCATCGCTCTCGAATCTGTCGTACCACAAGAACATGCCCAGCCCGGCATAAGGCCTTACCCTCTCGGACGAGGTG
>JASFOL010000172.1:0-4581 GCA_050116545.1 bacterium
CGCGATAACATATATAGGTATACCCTCCGGCGCCGTTCTGGGCGAAGATGGCCTTCTGGCCTCCGTTCGAAGAGCTCTTGACCGCCCTGAAGTAGCCACCTATGTCGTAGCCGCTGGAGTTGATTCCGGTCCCGCCCGTGACGTACCAGTAGGGCCCATCATTGCCCACCGCCATCAGACCATGACCTCCCGCATTGTCCCCGTAGAACTCGCCCGCCCAGGTCATCCCCGCCTCGTCATGCCATGCCTTCAGCCTGCCGGATATATCCAGCTCCCGATTAGGGTTTGTTTTGTGGATGCCCACATACCCCGAGCCTCCGAGGATCACCAGCCGTTCTGCGGGGACACCGGCATCATAGAAGGATAGCCTGTCGGCGAACCCCGGGCCGTTCATCACGTACCAGGACCTGTGGTTGTTCTGCATCATTAGGCCGACAGGGGCGGTATTATCGGTGTGGATTTCAATGTAGCCCGGAGCAGTTGTAGTGCACATAAGCGGCGACCCGCCGGGGGCGGTTACATAAGTCGCCCCGTAGTTGCTTATAGAGAGCCGCTCCTCGCTCCCCGTGTAAAACTTCAGATTGCCATTCGGACGGTTGTTCGCCATCACCAGGGCATCTGAATAAGAGCCGCTGCCTTCGTCATAAGCGGAGATATACGCCACATTTCCATCTTCATTGACGAAGGACAACCGTTCGGTCGAATTCGACCCCGTATTGGGGTTCTCGATCTTGATCTCGGCAGGCCCGTTGGTGTTCTTGTACGCATGAAGCTGCGCCGACGGCCCGCCCGTACCGATGCCGACTTCTCCCGAATTGTCGATCACAAGCCGGTCGGCATTGTTGACTCCCAGCTTCAACCTGTCGTCGGTATTGTTGTATACCAGCCAGCCACTGCTGGGATCGACCGGATCGCCGAATTCAATACCGCCGGTCTTGTCGCCGGGCGTGAGCAGATTGATCCGGGCATCGTTATCGTCCTCGATCACGACCTCGGCCTCGCTCGAGGCTGTGGCGCTTCCCGCAGAACCATCATAGACGTGAAGCCTGCGCTCCGGGGTTGTCGTCCCCACACCTACCTGACCTGAATTGTCCACATAGACCACGTCGAGAGGGTCGCCGTCGGCGGCGTCGAGCGAATAGCCGTCACCCGCTCCTCCCGCATCGTCGGTGCCGTCTGCAAAACCGGCCGGAACGTTCTTGAGCTTGCCCCAGTCCACAGGGTTGGCAATGTCATTGACCGTACCGGGATCACTTAGCTCGGACTCGGTGAAATACCGATCGTCATGGATATGCCCCTCCACGGAGAATGAATCAGCCTCCACCCCGCCCAGGCTGTCGGCGCTCGAAGCATGGACGGCGTTCATGGCATGGAAAGCGTAGGGGACACTGGCCATTTCCCGGCGGGGGCTCAGAATCTCACCACCGACCTCGACTTCCAGCCACGAGATCACACCCGCAGAGTCCGCGGTCACCGCCTGGGTCTCAGTCCAGGCCGCGCTGCCGTTTTCCTCCACGTCGAAAATGCGGAAGGTGATTACCAGGGGGCCCGCTATGGGCTCTCCGGTGCCGGAATCGGTAAGCCTCCCCTGATAATTGATCTTGCGGGGCGCCTCGGCCCCGGCCGGCCCTGCCAGGATCAATGTCAGAAGGGTCACGGCACAAAACACTGCCAGAATACGCTCTGCCTTCATCCCAGTACCTCCTCTTTATAAGGTTCCCGCCGATTCTATCAGGTTGGCCTTTCGGCGTCAAAAGCCAATCTTCGTCCTTTCGCTGTGACCGCCCCGGCCGATGGTGGAGATGCCTAGCCTGTCCGATGGTGGAGATGCCTAGCCCGGCCTAATGGTGGAGGTGCTAAGCCTGTCCGATTCTGGAAATGCCCGGCCGGGTACGGTGCCCGCCAAAACACCCTTGACAAACTGCGACACTTGTCGTAGACTGACTGTGACAGATGTCGCATTGGTTCCCGACTTCTGCCGGGAAACCGGGGGAGATCGCCGATGGCAAAACTGCCGGACCTATCGAGATTCGAACTTCAATGCCTGAGAAAGCTCTGGGACCGCGGACAGGCGACCATAAGAGAGATCCACGGCGACCTGGACGATCCTCCCGGCTACACGACGGTTAAGAAGATCGTCGAGCGCCTGGAGGAGAAGGGCGCGGTGGTCCGGGTAAGAAAAGAAGGCCGGGCCTGGGTGTATCGCTCGCCGGTCAGCGCCTCGGCGATGATAAGGAAGGAGATTCACCGTTTCCTGGATACCCTGTTCGATGGCGCCGGCACTCCGCTTGTGGCCCATCTCGCCGAAATGAAGGAGGTCTCTCTGGACGATCTCCGGGAGATCGAGCGGCAACTGGGAAGGACATTCGGCCCGGGCCGCAGGACGCGGCCGGACCGAAACAGGAAGCCGGCTCGCGAGAGGAAGCCTGATTAGGAGGATATCCAATGCTTGATCCGCAGGTTCTCAAGGCCGTTTGGACGGCCGTGGGAACGCACCTCTGGCAAACGACAGTGGTGATCGCGGCCCTCCTGTTGCCATATATGCTGCTTCGCAATGGGCCGGCCAGGCTGAAGAACATATTCTGGACGATCGTTCTGGCGAAGATCTTCCTTCCGCTTCCCCTCCTGGCGAAGATATGGGAGCCTCTGGCTGCGCGTATCGTGCCCGTGCTCCCCTCCTTCCTGCGCGGTGGCTTCGGGTCGGGGCTCGCCGGCAAGGTGACCTATATTCTCGATCCCGTGGGTCTCGGCGCCGCGGCAAGCCCGGCGGCGGACTCAGGAAGCGGCGCCCCTTATGTCGCGCTGACCGTGGTCTGGCTTGTCGGAGCCGGCTGGCTCACCTTCAGGTGGGCACGCGGCCTTGGCGCCTCCGGGCTTAAGGGTGGAACTCCGGTTGAGCAGGCAGAATCCGGAGTGAGGAGCCGTGTGCTCGAGGCGCTTGAGGACACCGGCATACCCCGCGAGGTCATAAGCATCATGCCGGGTTCAGCTCTTCCCGCAGTCACAGGCCTCATCCGAAGACGGATCGTGATCTCAGAGTGCATGGCAGAGGGGCTCAGCCCCGCCGAGATGAGAGCCGTGCTGCTTCACGAGCGTGAGCACCTGCGGCGTTTCGATCCTTTGCGGACACTCATCAAGCGGATCGCCGTTGCGGCCTTCTTCTACTATCCCCCGCTTTGGGCAGTGCTTCGCCAGCTGGATCTATCCTGTGAAATCGCCTGCGATCAGGCCGCCATAAGGGCCGGCGTGAAACCGTCGGCATTTGCCGGGGCGCTCGCCCGGGCACTGGAGCTGGGCCTGATTCCTGCGCCGGCCGCTGCGGGGCTGGGCATCAAGGCCGGTTCCACGATGAAGAGCCGTTTTGAACAGATCAGACAACCGAGGAGGTTGGTCACGATGAGAAGACACCGCTTCGCCTTGATCGGCGCCGTCACGCTGGCTGTGATGATCACCGCATTCCCTCTCCCATCCTGTGTCAAGGAAAGCGATGCTCCACAGCCGCCGGAACCGCCGGAGGTGGCGGAAGTCCCGGCTCCGCCGGAGGTCCCGGGTGCAGATGATTTGGTCTCGCCGCCCGCTTTGATCGATGAGGCGATTGTGTTGCCGGAGTATCCCAGATCGGAGAAGGACGCCGGGATCGAAGGCTCGGTGATGCTGAAGGCCGAGATCCTGAAGGACGGGAGCGTCGGCGAGATCACGGTGGTCGATGGCGTCGAGGGCCATCCCGCGCTGGAAGAGAGCGCTATAAAGGCTCTCCGGCAGTGGAGGTTCAGCCCGGCGACCGAAAACGGGCAGCCGGTTGACATGACCATACAGATACCCATCGCGTTCAGGCTGGACAATCACAAGAGAGCCGACGGTGATACCAGAACCGGCGGCGACACGAAAGCCGATGAGACAATGCCCCAGCTTATCACGGGGAGCATAGTCACCCCGGAATATCCCGAAGAGGCCCGCGATGCGGGAGTCACGGGCAGGCTGCTTGTGGAGACAGAGGTCCTGCCCGACGGGACAACCGGGAAAATAACAATCAAGGAGGGGATCGCCGGCTATCCGGGCTTCGACCAGATGGCGATCGAGGCAGTCAGGCAGTGGAGATTCACGCCGGGAACCAGGGACGGAAAACCGGTGACATGCACCGTGATGATACCGGTTGAATTCAGCCTGGACGATAAGTAGCAGGGACGGGAGTAACTTCCAGCGATGAACGGCCGGGCGAGTTGTTCCGTCGCATATGGTTCCGTGACCGAGAGATGGAAAGACAGCCCCGGAGAAGAGGCTTAGTAGACAGAGGCCGCCTTGCGGACCACGCCGTCCGGAATACGGTGCCCGATGATCTCGGCGGTTCGCAGATTGAGAGAGAGCTGCACCTTCCTCGGCGAGGCGACGGGAAGCTCTTCGGGATCTCTCCCCTTCAGTATCTGTGCCGCAAATTCACCCGACTGCTTCCCGACGTCTTTGTAGTCGGGCCCCACCGCGAGCAGAGCCCCCATCTTGACGAAATGCTCTGAAAGGCCCATCAGCGGAAGGTTGGTCTGGAAAGCATACAGGAATACATACTGAAGCGACTGCGTGGTGAGA